>NZ_DBNHSF010000218.1:0-7877 GCF_057143545.1 Candidatus Andeanibacterium sp. | reverse complement strand
CTATCTGCGGAATTTCGCGCTGCCCAATTTCTATTTTCACGCCACCATCGCCTACGCGATCATGCGGGCGCAGGGCGTCTCGCTCGGCAAGCCCGATTTCCTCCAGCATTTGGGCATGCCCGAGCAGATGTAGGCCAGCTTGTCACCCCGGCCCTGTGCCGGGGTCCAGCTGGTTCTTGGCAGCCCGGCAGGAAGCTGGATCCCGGAACAAGTCCGGGATGACCTGGTGACTTGCCGCAGAGCCATAATCTCGCCAAATCGCCCTGATGAACCTGCGCGCCCCCGCGATCCTGTGCGCTGCCCGCCCGCATGGCGAGACGGCGGTGATCGCGCGGCTGCTGACCGCCGATTACGGGCTGGTCGCAGGCTATGTCGCGGGGGGCAGGGGGCGGCAGCTGCGGCCGGTGGTGATCCCCGGCAACCTGGTCGAGGTCGATCTGCGCTCGAAATCCGACAGCCAGCTGCCGTTCGCGAGGCTCGAACTGGTCGAAAGCCGCGGGCCGTGGCTCAATGAACCGCTGCCCGCTTCGGCGATCAACTGGGTAACCGCGTTTACGGCCATCGCGCTGCCCGAACGCCATGCCTATCCCGCGCTCTACGAGGCGCTCAAGGCGCTGCTCGAGGCCATCTGCCATGCCCCCTCGGCGCGCGGCTGGGCCGGGGCGCTGGTGAGCTACGAAGTGCTGGTGCTGCGCGAGCTTGGCTATGGCGGGGGCGGCAGGCCCAAGGGCGACGGGCTTGCCGACGCGCTCGCCGCGATGGATGCGCTTTCGGCGCCCTTGGAGCGCTACCTCCTTGCCGACCGGCGCGGCGATGTTATGGCGGCCCGGACTATGCTGCGCGAACGGTTAGGGCGGATGGATCAATGAAGATTGCGGTGTTGGCAGGCGACGGGATCGGCCCGGAGATCATGGAGCAGGCACTGCTGGTGCTCGATGCCTTGAAGCTCAACGACGTCGAGCTGCTCCATGCCGATGTCGGCGGGACGGCCTACAGGAAGCACGCCCATCCGCTGCCGCCCGAAACGCTCGCAGCGGCCAGGGCGGCCGACGCGGTGCTGTTCGGCGCGGTCGGCGATCCCGATTGCGACGCGCTGGAGCGCCATTTGCGGCCCGAACAGGCGATCCTCGGCCTGCGCAGCGCGCTGACCCTGTTCGCCAACCTTCGCCCGGCGAAGATGTTCCCCGGGCTCGAAAGCCTGTCCGCGCTGCGGCCTGAAATCGCGAGGGCGATCGACCTTTTGATCGTGCGCGAATTGAACGGCGACGTCTATTTCGGCGAGAAGGCGATCCGCACGCTCGACGACGGGCGCCGCCAGGGCTTCGATTTCATGTCCTATGCCGAAGACGAAGTCCGCCGGATCGCCCATGTCGGGTTCCGCGCGGCGCAGGGGCGAGCCAAGGATGGACAGGGCCGCTTGTGCAGCGTCGACAAGGCCAATGTGCTCGAGACCAGCCAGCTGTGGCGCGATGTCGTGATCGAGGTGGCCAGGGACTATCCCGATGTCGCGCTGAGCCACATGTATGTCGACAACGCCGCGATGCAGCTGGTGCGCGATCCCGGCCAGTTCGACGTGATCGTCACCGGGAATCTGTTCGGCGATATATTGTCCGACCAGGCCAGCATGTGCGTCGGCTCGATCGGGCTGCTGGCAAGCGCTTCGCTGGGCGAGACGCAGACGGCCTACGGCACCAAGGGCCTGTACGAGCCGATCCATGGCAGCGCGCCCGACATCGCCGGGCAGGGCAAGGCCAACCCGATGGCGATGGTGCTTTCGCTCGCAATGATGCTGCGGCATTCCTTCGGGAAAGAGGAACAGGCGGCGCGGGTCGAAGCGGCGGTCGCCCGTACGCTCGAAGACGGGATCAAGGGCGCGGACCTCGGCGGCACTGCCGGAACCGCGGAGATCGGCGCGGCGATCGTCGCGCGCCTCTAAGCGCTAGAACTTGATCCGCTTGAGCCAGGCCATGACACCTGAAGGTTCGGGCTGGGCTTTCTCCGGCACTTGCGGCTCATCCTTGGGCTTGCCCCAGCGGCGCTCCGCCCAGCGATAGAGCCACACCAGGCCCTTCCAGATCCGCAGCCAGAGCGGAACGTGCGGCCGGTGGACCTTGACCACCCGCGCGCGCAATTCGTGGCGCGGCAGCGGGATTTCCGGCTCTTCCAGCTTCAGCGTCGGCAGCGGCATCAACTCGCGTTCGGACTCCAGGCCGTAGTCGCCCTCGTATGCCTGCTCGTAACCGGCCTCGTCCGCGAAACAGGGTGCCGGCTCGACCGGGTATGGCTCTTCGGCGACGCCATGGGCGTTCGGCGTTTGCGGCTGGAAGGTATATTCGTCGGCGAATGGCTCGCTTGCGTCGGCTGCCGCCGCAAAATCGAAATCCCCGGGCAATTCCTCGATCGGATCGGGCTCGAGCGAACGCAAGGGCTGCCCCAGCGCGTCGAGCTTTTCCTTGCCCTTGGGCCGATCCCAGCCGGCTGCCGGTTCGGCAGTGCTGTCCGGCTCCCAGCCGATATCGTCGGCCTCCTCGTCGGCGCCGGTAAATTCGTGCGATGGCTCGTCCCACGACCATTCCTGGCCCGGTTCGCCGGGCGCTTCGTATGGCTGCGCCTGGTCTCCGAATTCGTCGATCCCGGGCTCCGCGAGATGTTCGCCATGGGCCGGGGCCGCTTCTTCGAGCTCTTCCGCCGGGGCGAATCCGGGTTCGGTCGTGTCCGCTTCGGCCGGATCTTCCGCGGCGGGGTCCGGCTCCACGGATTCGAACGGCAGCGGGACCGATGGCGGAGCCGCATCGTAGAAGCGTTCCGCGTCCGAGCGGGAGGGGGTGATCGGCCCTCCGAAGCCATAGGCCTGGCGCAGCCGCATTTCGGCGCTGGGTTGCGCGGGCTGCTCGGGTTCGAATTCGGGCTGGTCGAATTCTGCCGGTTCGGGTTCCGCCCAATCCTCGGCCGGAGTTTCGACCAACGGAGCTTCTTCCAGCGGCGCTTCCTCGAATGCCGCCGTCTGCGCCGCTTCCTCGTCGACCGGTTCGAGCCTGACGCGATACTCCTCGGGAATGTCGAGTTCGTCCTCGTCGTCCTCGACGAATTCGTCCAATTCCTCGATTTCCTCTTCGAGCTCGTCTTCGGGAATGTCGAAGGTCTGGAAGTCGGTGATGCGTTCGGACCGCTGGGGATTGGTCATCAGCTGGCCGGCATTGAGTTCCATCACCTCGGCCGCCTTGGTCGCCTCATGCGCGTCGAGGATCAGGACCGGGGTCTTCTTGGGCTTGTTCTTGCGCTTGCCCAGCAGGCTCGCATAGGCGGGGTTGTCGCCCTCGTATTCCTCTTCGAACTGCTCGACCACGCCATTGGCGCGCGGCCGCGCCGCGGCCTGCCCGTCCGGTGGGGATTCGTTCCAGGGTTGGGCTCCAGGGCGCATGATAGCGCACAAGCGCAGAATATGGTTCGATCAGGCTTATTCAACATGGTTACACGCCGGTTAGGGATTGCCGCTTTCCCTCGGGATTCGAACGGGAAACAGCTTGAACAGGCAGTTTTTGGGGCCGGTCCGGCCAAGCGGCGGGGGCGGACCGTCGCACCAGGCCACGAAGAAAGTTGCCCGCCGCGCGCTGCGACCGTAAAGCCTTGCGCCATGAAACGCACCACCGGAACCGACCGCTCGAAGACCGCCAAATGGCGGCCGGCGACGCGCGCGGTGCGCGCGGGCACCTGGCGCAGCGAACAGGGCGAGACCAGCGAAGCGCTGTTCCTCACCTCCGGCTATACTTACGACGACGCACAGACCGTGGCCGACCGCTTCGCGGGTGAGGCCAAGGGCATGCAGTATTCGCGCTTCCAGAACCCGACCGTGGCGATGCTCGAAGAGCGGATCGCGGCGATGGAAGGGGCCGAGGCGTGCAAGGCGCAGGCGAGCGGGATGGCGGCGATGACCAGCGCGATGCTGTGCATGCTGTCGCAGGGCGACCATGTGGTCGCCGGGCGGGCAGCCTTCGGCTCGTGCCGCTGGATCCTCAACAACGTGTTCAACCGTTTCGGGATTACCCACACGGCGGTCGACGGGCGCGACAACGCCGCCTGGGAAGCGGCGATCCAGCCGAATACGAAGGTGTTCTTCTTCGAAACCCCGGCCAACCCGACGATGGATATCGTCGACCTGGAGTTCGTCTGCGCTCTGGCCAAATCGAAAGGCATCACCACCATCGTCGACAACGCCTTCGCGACCGCCGCGCTCCAGCGCCCGCTTGAATTCGGGGCGGACGTCGTCGCCTACAGCGCGACCAAGCTGATGGACGGGCAGGGCCGGGTGCTCGCCGGGGCGGTGTGCGGCAGCGAACAATGGATCAACGAGGTGCTCTCGCCGTTCCAGCGCAACACCGGTCCGGTCTGTTCGCCGTTCAACGCCTGGGTCGTCTTGAAGGGACTCGAAACGCTCGATCTGCGCGCGCACAAGCAGAGCGAAAACGCGCTCAAGGTCGGCAAGTTCGTCGAAGGGCGGGTGCCGAAGATCCTCCATCCCGGCCTGCCGAGCTTCGACCAGCACAATCTCGCGATGAAGCAGATGGACGCCTGCGGGCCGATCTTCAGCTTCACCATCGAGGGCGGGCGCGAGCGGGCCTTCGCGGTGCTCGACGCGCTCGAACTGATCGATATCTCGAACAATATCGGCGACGCCAAGAGCCTCGCCTGCCACCCGGCGAGCACGACCCACAACAATATGGGACCCGAAGGCCGCGCCGAAATGGGCGTCGAGGAAGGGATGATCCGGCTCAATATCGGGCTCGAGGACCCGCTCGACCTGATCGAGGACCTTGACCAGGCCTTTGCCAGGGCGGGAATTTAGGAATCAATATTGCAAGCGGCGAACCGGGATTCGCCTTGTAATCGCTAGCAATTGGGCCATAGGATTGCCTCGGCTTTCGGGGGGAGCCGCACCTGCCCGATTGCCTTGCGACCCGGTTGCGGCGTTCGGGCCCTGCCATGCGGCGCAGGGCCGAGGGGAAGCGCGTGCCCGGTCCAGACATCTTCCTGTCCTACAACCGCGAGGATGCCGCGCGGGCGAAGCATTTCGCCGACGGCTTTTCGGCCGAGGGGCTTGATGTCTGGTGGGACGTCGCGCTGCGCAGCGGCGAAGCTTACGACGAGGTCACGGAGCGCGCCCTGCGCGAGGCCAAGGCAGTGGTCGTGCTGTGGTCGAAGCGCTCGGTCGAGAGCCGCTGGGTCAGGGCCGAGGCAACGCTGGCCGACCGGCGCAAGGTGCTGATGCCGGCGATGATCGAACCGTGCGAGCGGCCGATCATGTTCGAACTGGTGCAGACCGCCGACCTGATCCACTGGCGCGGCGACCTGAACGATCCGGTCTGGTGCGATTTCTGCCGCCATGTGCGCGAATTCATCGGGAAGGAAACTGCGCCCGAACCTGCGCGCCCGTCCGAACCGCTGCCCAGCCTCAACCAGATCTCGATCGCGGTGCTGCCGTTCCTCAACATGGGCGGCGATCCCGAGCAGGACTATTTCGCCGACGGAATCACCGAGGACGTGATCACCGATCTCTCCAAGGTTTCGGCACTCAAGGTGATCGCGCGCAACACCGCCTTCACCTTCAAGGGGCGCAATGTCGATGTCCGGGATGTCGCGCGGCAATTGAACGTCACCCATGTGCTCGAAGGAAGCATCCGCAAGGCCGGAAACCGGGTCCGCGTCACCGCGCAGCTGATCGACGGGGCGGATCAAAGCCATATCTGGGCCGACCGCTGGGACCGCGAGCTCGACGATATTTTCGAGCTGCAGGACGAGCTTTCGGCGGCGATTGTAGAAGCGCTCAAGGTCAATCTGCTTCCGAAGGAAAAGAAGGCGATCAAGGAGCGCTGCTGCGCGAATCTCGAAGCCTACGACCTGTACCTGCGGGCGCGGGCGCTCAATATACAGATCGGCACCGACACCCTGACCAGCGCGATCGCCTTGTTGCGCCGGGTCATCGAACTCGACCCGGGATTTCTCCAGGCTCATGCCGCCCTGGCGGCAGCATTGGAGAATTCGACCACGATCATGCCCGAAGGAGCCGACGAGGCCTGGGCGGAGATTGCCGAGATCGAGTCACGGCTGGCGGACATGGCGCCGAACGATCCGGCGACACTGGTTTGCCGGGCCTCGCTGCAAGGCCATCGCTACGAATTCGAGGAAGCCACGAAGACGATCAGCCGCCTTCCCGAGGGGTATCGCGATGGCCCGTTCTGGACCTTTCCGGGAGTCCATGTCGCTTTCATGGGGCGTTACGAGGAAGCCCTTGCCGCACAGCGCGAGCAGGCGCGACTCGATCCGCTCGGCTTCCTCCATTCGCTGACCCTGAGCGATTTCCTGGAAATCACGGGCCGGATCGAAGAGGCGCAGGCGGAAGACGATCGCAGCCTCAATATCGCGGGCAACCGCGGTTATATCGAGTTTCGCATCTTCCTGCGCGGCAAGGGCGCGGCGACGCGCGAAGAGCAGGCCGGGCAATACCAGCGCTTCCTCGAGGTACGCGGACCCGAGATGCGGATCGAATTGTTCGATGCGCTGGCGCCGGTGGTGCATGATCGCGAAGCCGCGATGAAGCTCGTCCGGGCGGCGATCGCCGATCCGCGCTGGCAGGACACGACGCGGCAAATCTGGTTCGCCTTCCTCGCGGGCTACTACGATGCGCCGGACGACTGCCTGACGGCCCTTCGCAACGCCTATGTCGAGCGGCATCCGGCATTCGGCATCCTGCTTTACCTGTGGTGGCCGGTGATGCGCGAGGCGCATCTCGATCCGCGCTTCAAGGATATCCTGCGCGATATGGGCCTCTATGATTACTGGCGGAAAACGGGCAAATGGGGCGACTTCGTGCGGCCGGTGGGCGACGATGATTTCGAGGTCGTGTTTCCGTGAGCAGTCCCGACATCTTCCTCTCCTACAACCGCGAGGATTCAGCGCGGGCGAAGCATTTCGCCGACGGTTTCGCGGCCGAGGGGCTGGACGTGTGGTGGGATGTCGATCTCAGGTCGGGCGAGGCTTACGACGAGGTTACCGAGAACGCGCTGCACGATGCCAAGGCGGTCGTTGTGCTGTGGTCGCCTAGATCGGTCGTTTCGCGCTGGGTGCGCTCCGAAGCGACCATTGCCGACCAGAACAAGACGCTCGTTCCGGCGATGATCGAGCAGTGCCGCCGCCCGGTGATGTTCGAACTGGTCCAAACGGCGGAGCTCAGCCACTGGAACGGCGATGCCGCCGACCCTGCATGGCAGGGCTTCGTCGCGCATGTCCGCGAAGTGCTGGGCAAGCCTGCGGCGGCAGCTCCGGTCGCGATGCCCGCCCCTGCGGCCAAGCCCGCGCAAACCTCGGTCGTGGTCCTGCCCTTCGCCAATATGGGCGGCGACCCGGAACAGGAATATTTTGCCGACGGGATCACCGAAGACATCATCACCGATCTTTCCAAGGTCTCCTCGCTGCTGGTGATCAGCCGCAATTCGGCCTTTACTTTCAAGGGCAAGCATGTCGACCTGCCAGAGGTGGCCAAGCAGCTGGGCGTCACCCACGTGCTCGAAGGCAGCATCCGCAAGGCGGGGAACCGCATCCGCGTCACCGCCCAGCTGATCGACGGGAAGACCAACGGCCATGTCTGGGCCGACCGCTACGACCGCGATCTCGATGATATCTTCGCACTGCAGGACGAGCTGTCCAAAGCAATCGTCGATGCGCTCAAGGTCAAGCTCCTGCCCAAGGAAAAGAAGGCGATCGAGCAGCGCGAAACGCAGAATGTAGAGCTCTACGATGTCTATTTGCGTGCCCGGGCCGCCTCGAATGTGGCGATAACCGGAGAGGATTACACCAGGGCGCTGGAACTGTTCCGCAAGGCG
>NZ_DBNHSF010000217.1:0-11663 GCF_057143545.1 Candidatus Andeanibacterium sp. | reverse complement strand
TTGCCGGTTATGCGCTGGGCATCCCGGCCGCCTATTGGTTCATCGAGCGGTCGCTGCCAATCTTTGCGTAGCTCGCGCCAGCCCGCCCGACGCTGTCCGGTGACAATGGTTCTTGGGGACTGGTGCGGTCGAGAAGACTCGAACTTCCACGGGCTTTCGCCCACAACGACCTCAACGTTGCGCGTCTACCAGTTCCGCCACGACCGCATAATCGACAAGGAGCATGGACCGCTCCCCGCGGGGTAGGAGCGCGCCCCTAGCAAAGCTCGATAGGCGCTGCAAGCGGCCTTTGACCTGCAATCCGGCCGATCCGGAGTCCCGCTGCGAGACGCGGTAAACAACTTCCTTGCGAGGATGGTGAATCGAGCGTCAACCTTTCGCGCATGAGCTTTGCCGCCGCCTTGATTCTCGCTGCCACCGTGGCTGGACAGGCCCAACAACCGGGCGCTTCGTCTTCGGGTGCTGCGCGGGCAACCGCAACCGCGACAGCCACGGCCACAATCCTGCGATCGGCGCGGATATCGCTGCGCGATGGCGCCGGGAATGCAACGGCCTCGATCGATGGCGATGCGCCGGTTTACCGGAACCACAGGCGCGCGGGCGATCGAGTCCTGATCGAATTCCAGTAGGTTCGCGGATCGGGCGCTATTCGGGCTTCCATCCGATCTCGGCGACCCTCGCCGAGCGTGGGACATCCGGAATGCCCGACCTCACGCGCACGGTTTCGCCCGGCGCCAATGTCCGCTTGGGCGGGTTGATCTCGGTTTCGAACACCACACGCTCGCGTTCATCGCGCAGCTTCAGGAGCAGGACCGGCACCCGCCGCGTCTCTGCGCCATTATTGGTGATCGTGCCATTGGCGGTGAAATATTCGGTGCCGCTCGGCAATTGCCTGCGATCCTGTTCGCTGGCCGGAAAATCGAACGTCAGGTCTGGCTGGTCGGGGCCGAATTCGGGCCGGTCGACGGGGACCCATTCCGGCAGGCCCCAATAGCTGACCGCGACTACGGTCCCGATCGCGAACAGCGCAAAAATCGCCGCGACGATGGTCCACAGCTTCACCCAGTTGCGGCGGCCACGGAAGGGCGGCTCGTGATCGAATTGTGAGTATTCGTATTCGTCTTGCGTGCCGTAGTCCTCTTCGACCGGAGGCGGAGAGGCATCGGCTAGCGATTGCGGCGGTTCGGGGGCGCTCTCCTCCGCCTCGTCCGCCCCGGGCCCAGCTTCCCCCTCCGGCTCCGCTTCGAATTCAGGTTCGTCGACGGCCGCTTCCCCCTCCGGCTCCTCGACCGGCTCGGTCTCACCCGGCAAGACCTGCTCCGCAAATCCTGGACGGGCGTCCTCTGCTGGTTCGGCATCGGGTACCGCCGGGGCATCCGGTCCCGGCTCCGGCCACGAGACCGGCTCGGGTTCGGGTTCGGGCGGAGTGTCGGGTCCGGATTCGGGTTCCGGCTCGGGCTGCGGGGGCGGAGGAGCGGGCGGCGGTGTTTCCTGTTCGCTCGGCCTTGCGCTCGGCGGCCGTTCGATTTCCGTGCCGTCCTGGAACCAGCTATGCTTGCATTTGGCGCACCGCACAGTCCTGCCCTCGACGCCAATCGCGCTGTCGGGAACGACATAACGCGTCGAACAGGCTGGGCAGGCGATGATCATGGTGCAATGCTGTTAAGCACTTAGCCCAGTGGTCAACAAGGGCTGGCTGATGTGGAGGGTGCCCGGCAGTGGCTTTTTTCCACATCGATCACCCGCTATAGCCCGCGCGACATGGCAGAGTTCCGCCCATTTTCGACCGGCATCGATGAGCCGGATACGCCATGAGCGGCTCTCCGGACACGATTGTCCAGTTCGACAATGTCGGCCTGCGCTATGGAACCGGCAAGGAGGTGCTGAGCGACGTATCCTTCGCGCTCTATCCTGGCAGCTTCTATTTCCTCACCGGGGCAAGCGGCGCCGGCAAGACCTCGCTCCTCAAATTGCTCTATCTTGCTCAGCGCCCATCGCGCGGGATGATCCGCATGTTCGGGACCGATGTAATCACCCTCCCGCGCAACCGCTTGCCATCTTTCCGGCGCAGGCTCGGGGTGGTGTTCCAGGACTTCCGGCTGGTCCCGCATCTCTCTGCCTTCGACAATGTCGCGCTGCCCTTGCGGGTTGCGGGGGTGCGGGAAAACGAGCTCCAGAAACCGGTGGCGGACATGCTCGAATGGGTCGGCCTGGGCGACCGGGCAGATGCGCGTCCGGCGACGCTTTCGGGCGGTGAGCAGCAGCGCGTCGCCATTGCCCGCGCGGTGATCGGCCGGCCCGACCTGCTGGTTGCCGACGAACCGACCGGCAATGTCGATCCCGACATGGCCTTGAAACTGTTGCGGCTGTTCGAGGCGCTCAACCGCATGGGGACATCGGTGGTCGTTGCGACCCACGATCTCCATTTGCTCAAGAAGGTCCCGGATTCGCTGATCATGCGGCTCGACAAGGGCAGGCTCGGCGATCCCACAGGCGCTTTGCGCTATCCCCCGCGCAGGATTCTCGTGCCCGACGAGGAGGATGCCGCGTGAAGCGCCCTCCGGTCCTGGCGCGCGCGGTCTCGCGCGGTCTCGCGAGTTTCAGCGGGGAGCGGGCGGCACAATTGGTGCCGCAGGCAAGGCTGTCCGGCCCCATGCCGTGGGTTATCGCGATCATGATCGCCCTGACCACGATTGCCGCTGCCGGAGGGCTGGCGCTTTCCAATCTCGCCGATGCGGCGAGGGCCGAATTGCGCGGCGGCCTGACTGTCCAGATCGTCGAAGCGGCTCCAGAGGAGCGCGAGCGGCAGGCAAGGGCGGCTGTCGCGCTGCTCACGCGGTTCGATGGAGTCGAATCGGTCCAGCGGATTCCGGACAGCGAGTTGGGCGATCTGGTCGAACCCTGGCTGGGCGAAATGGGCGCGATCGGTGAAGATATTCCGATTCCCGCCCTGATCGACGTGCGCCTGGAAGGCCAGGTGACCAACCAGAGGCTCACGGCGGTGAGAAATCTGCTTTCGGGCCGCGCTCCGGCGGCACGGGTGGACGCCCAGTCGAGCTGGTTGGGGCCGGTCTTTTCCGCGATCGGTTCGCTGCAGTGGCTGGCGGGGGGACTCGTCGTCCTGCTCGCAGCCACCAGCGCCGCGGCCGTCTGGCTGGCTTCGCGCAGTGCGCTCGGCTCCAATCGCGGGACGATCGAAATCGTGCATCTGCTTGGCGGGACGGATGGGCAGATCGCCGGGATTTTCCAGCGCTCCGTCGGCTACGATGCCGTGCTCGGCGGCGCGGTGGGGCTCGGCCTCGGCCTGGCCGCGATATTGCTGCTCGGCGGGCAATTTGCAGCGCTTGGATCGGGGATGATTGCCGGCGGAGGCCTGCATTTGACCGACTGGCTGATCATAGCCGCGATTCCGCTGGTCGGGGTATTGATCGCCCTATTTACCGCACGTCTGACTGTCCTCTCGGCTCTTAGGCGAATGCTGTGATCCTGCGACTCATCGCATCCCTGTTCAGCCTCTGGGCGATCGGCTTCGTGGCATTCGCGCTGACCTTGCCGGGGCCCGCCGGTTCCGAGAAGACCGACGCGATCGTGGTCCCGACCGGAGGCAAGGGCAGGATCGACCGCGGCCTCGAGGTCCTGCGCGCAGGCGAGGCGCGGCAATTGCTGGTCACCGGCGTCGATCCGGAAGTCAAACCGGCCGAATTCGCCGCCGAATATACAGTCGAGGAAGATCTGATGAAATGCTGCATCACGCTGGGGCAGGCGGCGGAAGACACCAAGGGCAACGCGGCGGAGACGGCCGAATGGATAGCCCGGCGGGACTACAAATCCCTGCGGCTGGTTACGACCAATTGGCACATGCGCCGGGCTTCGCTCGAATTGGCATCGTCGCTTCCAGCAGATGTCAGGATCGTCGAGGATGCAACGTCTTCGACCCCGAGCCTCAGGATACTCGTGCTCGAATATCACAAGCTGATCGCCAGTTTCCTTTCGCAGCATTTGCCGGTGTAATCGATGGGGCAGGTGATGCGGAGCCTGGCCTTCTATCTCGCGTTCTATGGCGGGACTGCGGTGCTCCTGTTGCTCGTGGCACTCACCCTGCCGCTTTCGGGAAGGGCTTTCCGCGTAATCCCCAATGCGTGGTGCGCCTTTCACCTGTGGTGTGTCAGGCACCTGCTCGGCATCGAGGTGGTGATCGAGGGCAGGGTTCCTGAAGGGGGCGTGCTGGTTGCGCACAAGCATGAGAGCTTCTTCGAGGCGATCAATCTCGGAGTCCTGCTCAAGGATCCGGTCGTCTTCGCCAAGGAAGAGCTCTATCGCATCCCGATCTGGGGCTGGGCGGCCAGGAAATACGGTTCGGTTCCGGTTGCGCGCAGCGAGGGGGCGAAGGCCCTGCGATTCATGCTGGCGGAGGCCCGGCGGCTCGCCGCCAGCGGACGACCGCTGGCGATCTTTCCCGAAGGCACGCGTATACGGCACGGTGAAAGCCCCCCATTGCGATCCGGGTTTGCGGGGATCTACAAGCTGCTGGGCCTGCCGGTCGTCCCGGTCGCGGTGGACAGCGGCCCGCTGTACCACCGACGCTGGAAGCGGCGCGGAGCGATAACCTATCGCTTCGGCGAGGCAATCCCGCCCGGCCTGCCGCGCGAGGAGGTCGAAATGCGCGTGCAGCAGGCTATCAACGTCCTCAATCGCTGAGCGCTATTCGTGGTCCTTGCGCCCGAAATCGGGCCGGGCGTCGTCTTGCCCCAGCGCGACGATCGAGCGCCGGATGGCGCGGGTCTGGGCGAAACGTTCGAACAGGGTATCGCCATCGGCCCGCCTGATCGCATCTTCGAGCCCTTTGAGATCGTCGAGGAAGCGCTGGAGCATCACGAGGACAGCGTCGCGATTGTGGAGGAACACGTCGCGCCACATGGTCGGGTCGGATGCGGCGATGCGGGTAAAATCGCGAAAGCCGCCGGCCGAGTATTTGATCACCTCGCTGCGGGTAACATCCTCGAGTTCGGAAGCGGTTCCGACGATCGTATAGGCGATCAGGTGCGGGATATGGCTGGTTACGGCCAGCACCAGGTCGTGATGCTTGGCATCCATCGTGTCGACCATCGCGCCGAGTTCTTCCCAGAAGGCGACGAGCCTTGCGACAGGCGCCGGGTCGGCCCCTTCGGGTGGCGTGATGATGCACCAGCGCTGGTGGAAAAGGGTCGCAAATCCGGCGTCCGGACCGCTATATTCGGTTCCCGCGACCGGATGAGCCGGGACGATGACTCGGCCCGGTAAGGCCTCTGCCAGCGCCTCAAGGATCGTCTGCTTCGACGAGCCGACATCGCTGATAACCGCGCCTTCGGCCAGATGCGGCTCTATTTCACGGGCGACCTCGCCCATCGCCCCCACCGGCACGCACAGGATGACGAGATCGGCATCGGCCACGGCCTGGGCGGCCGTTTCACAAACCTCGTCCGTCAATCGCAGTTCGCTCGCCCGGACGCGCACGGCTGCGTCGGAGTCGTACCCGGTCGTGCGCGCGTTCGGCAAATGGGCGCGAACCGCAAGGCCGATAGATCCGCCGATCAGCCCCAAGCCGATGATTGCGATACGCTCGAATGGCGGCGGGCCTGGGCTCATCGATTCTCCTCTGCCAGTTCGCGCAGGATAGCAGCAATTTCAGTCATTTGCTCGCTCGTCCCGATGGTGATGCGCAGGGCCTGCGGCAGCCCCTGCCCAGGTAGCCAGCGGGTCGCATAGCCGCGCGCGGCCAGCCCGTCATGCGCGGCCTCGGCGGTCAGTGCGCCTTCGAACAGCACCAGCACGAAATTGGCCTCGCTCGGCAGGGCGCGCAGCCCGTGATTGCCCAGCGCTTCGAGCGAAGCGACGAACCGCGTGCGTTCCGCCAGATTGTGTTCGCGCGAATGGATCACAAAGCTCTGGTCTTGCAGCGCGGCGATCGCCCCGGCTTGTCCGGCGGTGGTGACGTTGAACGGCCCCCTGATCCGGTTGAGCATATCGACGATCGGCCGGGCGCCAGTTGCCCAACCGATGCGGTCGCCCGCAAGACCGTAGATTTTGGAAAAGGTCCGCGTCACGAGGACGTTTGCTTCGCGCGCCGCCAGTTCCAGTCCGCCGTCCTCCTCGCCTTGCGCCAGATATTCGGCATAGGCCTGGTCGATCACCAGCAGCACGTCGCCGGGCAGGCCTTCATGCAGCCGCGACAGTTCCTGCCGGCCCAGATAGCTGCCGGTCGGATTGTTGGGATTGGCGATGAATACCACCCTTGTCCTGGGGTTCACGCATGCGAGCAGCGCATCGACATCCGTGCCGTAATCGCAGTCGGGTGCCTCGATCGGCGTGGCCCCGCAGCGCTTCGCGGCGATATCGTAGACCGAAAAGCCATAGCGGACGTAGAGCACCTCGTCGCCATGTCCGGCATAGGCAAGGGCGGCGAGGTTCAGCAATTCGTCCGAACCCGTCCCGCAGACGATCCGCGCGGGATCGATCCCGTGCAACTGCCCGATGGCCTCGCGCAGGGCGGTGCTGTCGGGATCGGGGTAGAGCGAGGGGGTTGTTGCCTTCGCGCGTGCTTCAAGCGCCGCCGGGCTGGTGCCGAGCGGGTTCTCGTTGGCCGACAGCTTGACCAGTTCGCGCCCGTCCTTCGCGCGCGATTTGCCCGGCACGTAAGCGTGGATGGATTCGATCCAAGGCTTGGGGATTGGCTGCTTTTCCATGTCGCGCGCGCCCATAGCCGCATTGATCCCGGATTGACAGCCCGGCTTTGTCACCCTGGGCCGCGTTGGCGACAATTGACAGATATCCGCCCGTCCCCCATTTCGCGCGGCCATGGCCACCGCGCTTGCCTCCGACAGCACTTGCCTCGTGCTGCCCCATCCCCTGCCGCTCGATAGCGGGCAGGCGCTAGAGCGCGTCGAGATCGCTTACGAGACTTACGGCGAGCCCAATGCAGAAAAGTCCAATGTTATCCTGATCTTCCACGCCCTGACCGGTGACCAGTATGTCGCGAGCACCCATCCGATTACCGGCAAGCCCGGCTGGTGGTCGCGCATGGTCGGCCCGGGGCTGCCGATCGATACCGATCGGTTCCACGTCATCTGCGCCAATGTCGTGGGCGGCTGCATGGGCTCGACCGGGCCGGCCAGCCTTGCGCCCGACGGAAAGCCCTACGCGATGCGGTTTCCGGTCATCACCCTGCGCGACATGGTGAGGGCGCAGGTCGCGCTGCTCGATGCGCTGGGGATCGGCAAGGTACATACCGCGATCGGCGGCTCAATGGGCGGGATGCTCGCGCTGAGCCTTGCCGCCAGTTTCCCCGAGCGTGCGGAGCGGATCCTCGCGATCGCCACAACCGCGCGGCATTCGGCGCAGAATATCGCGTTCCACGAAGTCGGGCGGCAGGCGATCATGGCCGATCCCAACTGGCAGCGCG
Organism: Candidatus Andeanibacterium sp.; assembly: GCF_057143545.1. Lineage (NCBI taxonomy): Bacteria > Pseudomonadati > Pseudomonadota > Alphaproteobacteria > Sphingomonadales > Sphingomonadaceae > Candidatus Andeanibacterium > Candidatus Andeanibacterium sp. Next base: position 4,225 of record NZ_DBNHSF010000217.1, on the reverse strand, counting down.
GCGCTTACTACGAAAGCGGCGACGGGCCGACCGCAGGCCTCGCGGTCGCGCGGATGGCGGCGCATATCACCTATCTTTCGGAAGCCGGGCTGACCGACAAGTTCGGGCGGCGGCTGCAGGACCGGGAGGCGAAGAGCTTCGGCTTCGATGCCGATTTCCAGGTCGAGAGCTATCTGCGCCACCAGGGCATCAGCTTCACCAGCCGGTTCGACGCCAACGCCTATCTCTACATCACGAGGGCGATGGACTATTTCGACCTCGCCGAGGAACATGGCGGGAGGCTCGCCGATGCCTTTGCCGGGGCGAAGGACACGCGCTTCTGCCTCGTCAGCTTCGATACCGACTGGCTCTACCCGACCGCCGAAAGCCGCAACATCGTTCACGCGCTCAACGCCGTGGCCGCGCCGGTGAGCTTCGTCGAACTGAAGGCGCCATACGGGCATGACAGCTTCCTCTTGGACGTCCCGGCGCTCGACCGGGTGATCAAGGGCTTCCTCGAATGACCAAGCTGCGGCCCGATCTCGCGGTGATCGCCCGCAACATCCCGGCCGGCGCGCGGGTGCTCGATATCGGCTGCGGCGACGGGCTCCTGATGGAAGAACTGCGCGACGAGCGCGGGGCCGATGCGCGCGGGCTCGAACTCGTTCCCGAGCGGGTCGAGCTGTGCGTCTCGAAGGGCCTGTCGGTGATCCAGGGCGACGCCGACCGCGACCTCGCCGATTATCCCGACGACGCCTTCGACTACGCGATCCTCAGCCAGACGCTGCAGACCGCCAACCGGCCCGATCACATGCTCGACGAATTGCTGCGGATCGGGCGGCGGGCCTTCGTCAGCTTTCCCAATTTCGCCTTCTGGCGGATGCGGCTGTCACTGCTGGTCAACGGCCGGATGCCGGTGACGCCGCATCTGCCGGTCAGCTGGTACGAGACCGAGAATATCCACCACCTCACCATCGCCGATTTCCGCGCGCTGCTCGATGCCAAGGGCGTGAAAGTGGAAGGCAGCTGGTTCTTCACCCACGACCGCGAGATCGGTTCGTCTGGCGCAAACTGGCGTGCGGAGCATGCGGTGTTCCAGCTAAGCCGTTAGCCTCCCGCGTTTACCAGCAACACGCTGTCCTCCCACGCCAGGCACCACAGGCTGAGGCCTGCCGCCGTGGCGCGCTCGACCGCGATCGAGGTTGGGAGCGAGATGGTGACGAGCCTTGTCGCCCCCGCGCGGACGGCCTTTCGCCTATCTCGTAAAGCCGTACTTCCGGCCCAGCTCGGGATTGCCGAAATCGATCACAATCGTTCGCCTGGCGATCTTCCACTGGCCTTTCTCGCGCACGAACGTGTCGAGATAGCGGCCGATACTGAGTATCTTGGGCCCTACCTCACCGTCGCGAATGATGGTGGTCACATAGCTGGTGCCGGTCGCATGATCGCCGTCGATGGTGCCGACCACCGTGTTCGATATGAGATGGCGCATGAGCGAGGTGGTTTCGCCATTGGGCAGTTCGATCGAATATCTCTCATGATCACGTTCGGCTTGCCCGACGAGGGCATCATGCCCCTTGACGACGACAAGTTCACCGACGGCAATCTCGCCGTCCTGCGTGAACAGACCGGCGTATTCTTCCGGTGATCCGAAGTCATGAACTTGGCCATAGCGCATCATCAAATCGACGATGTCACTGCGATCGTCGGCGGTTCCGGCCAGTGCCGGTTGAGCGGTCAAGACGATGGCAATTCCTGTCGCCAGCATCCCTGAAGCCAGATTGCGGAATTCCATCGATATATTCTCCCTTGCAATCGGATGATCGCCATACCAGACCATTTTCCTTGGGAAGGGAAATACAGGGAGCGTCTGAATTGACAATCGAAAGACCTGCAACCCTGCTGCTGGGATTGCTATTGGCAATGGCGGGGACGAACGCACAGGCGCACCACTCGACCGCCGAATTCGATTATTCCAAGACCGTCCTGCTCGAAGGGACGATCAAGGAAGTCCAATGGACGAACCCGCATTCTTACATTCAGGTCCTTGTGACCGACGCGGATGGCAAAATCGCGCAATGGGGTATCGAAATCGGGGCCCCGGCGCTCAACGTCGGCATGGGTTGGCGCAAGACGAGCGTGAAGCGCGGCGACAAGATCAAGCTCAATATCGCTCCTGCGCGCAACGGAACGACCTTCGGTACGCTGCGCCACCTGACCTTGCCTGATGGGACAGTGCTCGACGGCGTGGCCGCGCGGTTCGGCGGGGGTCCCCTCGCCGAATCCTCGAAATAGGATCCGGTGACCGTGGCGAGGACAATCACTCTGGCTGGTTCGCTCCTTGCGTCGGTACTCTGCGCCGCGGCCATGCCCGTCTCAGCCCAGGATGGAGCAGCCGGAATCGCTGGCACCTGGATCGCCGACAGCTTTCCCGATCGCCTTTTGACCCTTTCCGGCGACGAACCGCCACTGACCGAGGAAGGAGCGGAACTGTACCGGGCCAATCTGGCTGACCGCGACAGCGAACAGCCACAATTCGACCGGACGCGCTGGTGCGCCGGGCCCGGTGTACCACGGATCATGTTCATGCCGTCCCCGTTCGAGATCATTCCCAACCGCGATTTGATCGGCTTCGTTTACGGCTGGTATCGCTGGCATCGGGTGGTGGACATGAGCGGTGAGGAGGTCGAACCCCTGCTGCCACAGACGATGGGCTATCCAGTCGGGCATTGGGAAGGCGACGTTCTGGTCATCGACACGAACGGCCTGACCAGCGACACGATTCTCGATGCTTCGGGCCTGCCGCACTCCGATGACATGGAATTGAACGAGCGGATCGAAGCCCTGCCCGACGGTCGGCTGCGGATTCGCTTTCGCATCACTGACCCCGAAATTTTCTCGGAATCATGGGAGACCGAGATGACCTATCATCGGCCAGGAGACCTGAGCGTGACCGACGACGTCTGTCCCGACCGCATCGCCGAGGGCAAGCCCGCCATTCCTCTGCCGGAAGAAGTGCAACGATGAGCAGGCTTCTCGCGACTGGGTTGCTCATCGCACTGTTGGCGTTTCCGCTCGCGGCGCAGGATACCGTCTCCGACGCGCAGAAATTGGCCGGGATGTGGGAAGCAGAAAGGTTCTTCTTCGAGGTCAAGGACCCCCCGCTGCTGCCGGCGGCCAAAGCCAGGGTCGACGGCTATCGCGAACGGATGAAGAACGGGCAGATCATCTATACGGGGTGGACGTCCTGCCGCCCAGGCGCGGCCAACGCCATGGTCATGACGATGAACACCATCGCCATCCTCCAAACCGACGACGAAGTGACGTTGCTGTATGAGGAGCCACGGATGAACCGCCGCATTCGGCTAGGCGCGGAACATCCAGCCGACCTTGAGCCGAGCTACCTCGGCGACTCCGTCGGTCATTGGGAAGGCGATACGCTGGTAGTCGACACGATCGGCTACAACGGCAGGTTCGAACTCGACACCTATGCCATCCCGGCCGGGACGCGGATGCACACGATCGAACGTTTCACGAAATCCGCCGACGGCAAGCGCATTGCGATCCAAATCACCTTCGACGACCCGGAATTCTACAGCGAACCGTTCTCGGTCGAGCGCTCCTGGAAGCTGAGCGAGAAGCGCCACCAGTTCGACTACGATTGCATGGAAAACCCGCGCGAGGAGGAATTTGCAAATACCTATTTCGTCCAGGACATCTATCGGCCGACCTGCATTCGCTATGCCGGCGAGGGATTCGAATTATCGCGCATCGTCTGTACCAAGCCAGAAGATATCGCAGCTGAAGACGAGGAATAACTGGCCGCAGACAATGGCCTGCACGTCAGGCGCCAGCGATCGGCAAAAATGCTGGATGCGCTCCGCGATCGGTTCCGCGCACTCTTCTTTCCAGCGGGCGAAGGGCCACTATGGATTCCGGTCGCAATTCTTGTGAGAGACGGCTCGTTTCAAGACCCGCTTTCCAGCCTTAACCGCCATTCACCACCAGCACGCTGTCGTCCCGCGCCAGGCACCACAGGCTGAGGCCTGCCGCCTCGGCGCGCTCGACCGCCATCGAGGTTGGGAGCGAGATGGTGACGAGCCTTGTCGCCCCCGCGCGGACGGCCTTTTCGACGATCTCGTAGGAACAGCGCGCGCTCGACAGGATAAAGCCTGCCGCGGGGTCCTGCCTTGCCTTCGCCAGTGCACCCACGAGCTTGTCCATCGCATTGTGCCGCCCGACATCT
>NZ_DBNHSF010000216.1:0-2730 GCF_057143545.1 Candidatus Andeanibacterium sp. | reverse complement strand
CGTGGCTCGACACCAAATCGGATTTGAGCTTCAACATGCGGGTCGGCGACATGCCGACGACCTTCCTCTACAATGCCGAGGGCGTGGAGATCGCGCGGGTCACCGGCGCGTTCGACTGGGAAGGCGCAGAAGCCAGGGCGCTGATTGCAGAGGCGATCGGGGGTTAGCGGGGCGCGGGACGCGAATAGAGTATACTGTCCCCGGAATTCCCTGTCCCCGGAATTCCTGTCCCCGGAATTCCCAGGGCGCGGGACGCGAATAGAGTATACTGTCCCCGGAATTCCCCCGGAATTCCAGTGAAAAAAATGGAGGGTCGGGCAAAAAAATGCCAATTTACACCGGACTGATATTCGTCCTTTTTGCATTCCTTGCCATGGGCGGCTGTGCTGCGACCAACACTCTGGCACTTCGCGAGAATGAAACTGAATGTCTTGCCGGTTGGGAGTGTAGAGCAACGGGCAGCCTGTTCATTTTTCGTGGCGCCCCCGCATCTGTTGCGGAGCTAAAGACGGCTACAGGTTGCTTGGCTCTGGCATTGCGTGATGATGAGTATCTGAGATTGAAGAATTCGCAGGGCGAGACCTTTCAGGTCAAAGGCAAGGCTTACGAACATGATTATGCAGAGGGGGTTACATCCTATCAGTTGGAGGATCGATGGGTTGCCACTGGTAAATGCCCCTACGGTCTGATCTTATACGTTAGCGAAATTATTCAGACCGATCCTGTGAAAGCGAATGCACCGGATTGAAAATTGAACGGATGGCAATTCCGGGGGAGGAGAATTCGGGGGACGTCATCCTTAATCGACATTCGCCCTCCCCCCTCCGGTTCCACCCTGCGGCCAGCCCCGCATGTTTCGGCGTTTGACCTTGGGCCCGTCTCGCGCGATTAATCGCGCTCGGGCCTGGGGTCCCTCCCCGGCCTGGCTTTTCGAAAGGGGCTGCCGCTTGCTGATCAACCTCGCCGGGATCCTGGTCATCCTCGTGCTCGCCATCCTGCTCTCGGCCAATCGCAAGCGGATCAAGCTGCGCATCGTCGCGGCGGCATTTGCGCTCCAGGCGGCGATGTCGCTGTTCATCCTGCGCACCCCGTGGGGGGTCGACATGATGCAGGCGCTGACCCGCGGGGTTTCGCAGCTCTTGGGCTATTCCGCCGAAGGGACCGCTTTCATCTTCGGGAACCTTGCCTCGCAGGAGCTGGGCGGCACGTCCTTCGCCCTGCAGGCGTTGACCGTGATCGTGTTCTTCGCTTCGCTCGTGGCGGTGCTCGACCATCTCGGCATTATCGGCCTGATCGTGCGCTGGGTCGGCGGGGCGATCCGGGTCGTGACCGGGATCACGCGAGTCGAGTCGCTGACCGCGGCGGCCAACATCTTCATCGGCCAGGGCGAAGCGCCGCTGGTGGTGAAGCATTACCTCGCCAATATGAGCCGCCCGCAATTGTTCACCGTGATGACCGTGGGCATGACCAGCGTGGCCGGCTCGGTGATGGCGGCCTATATCGCGATGCTCGGTTCGGAAGTCGCGCCCTACCTGCTGGCGGCGGCGCTGATGTCGGCCCCGGGCGGCGTGCTGATGGCCAAGCTGATCATGCCCGACGAAGAGGGAGCGCAGGAGCCCGAGCGGATCGCGGTGGCCGAAGCCGAGGACGAACCTACCGCCAATGTCATCATGGCCGCGGCCGACGGCGCCTATACCGGCCTCAAGCTTGCCGCCGGGGTCGGGGCGATGCTGCTGGCCTTCGTCTCGCTGGTGGCGCTGGCCAACGGCCTGCTCGGCGGACTTGGCGGCGCGCTCGGGCTCGAAGGACTCAGCTTCGAAGGCCTGCTGGGTTATCTATTCTCGCCCTTGATGTTCCTGCTCGGCATTCCCTGGTCCGAGGCGCAGGTGACGGGCGGGTTGTTCGGCCAGAAGGTCGTGCTCAACGAATTCGTGGCCTTCCTCAGCCTGCAGGAAATCCAGGACACGCTCTCGCCAAGGAGCGTCGCCATCACCAGCTTCGCGCTGTGCGGCTTTGCCAATTTCAGCTCGATCGCGATCCAGATGGCTGCGTTCGGCAGCCTCGCGCCGAACCAGCGGGCCAATGTCGCGCGGCTCGGCCTGCGCGCGCTCGCCGCCGCATCGCTGGCAAACCTCATGAGCGCGGCGCTGGCCGGCCTGTTCATGGCGTAACGAAGGAAGCCGGGTATGGAACAGGTAGCCAGCGTCTCGCTTTCCAGACCCCTGGGAGACATTGCGCAGGAACTGGGCGAAAGCTTCGAGCAATGGGGCTTCGGGGTGATCCGCGATCACGGCATTCCGGCCGACCTGGTGTCACGGGCGTGGGAGCTGACGCGGGAGTTCTTTGCCCTGCCCGAGGAGGTGAAGCGCCATTACCACATTCCCGGCAGCGGCGGCGCGCGCGGCTATACCCCGTTCGGGACCGAGCGGGCGAAGGACGCCAGGGTCCACGACCTCAAGGAATTCTGGCATATCGGCCAGAGCCTGCCGGCCGGGGATCCGCTCGAGGCGTTCATGCCGCGCAATATCTGGCCGCGCGAGATCGCCGGCTTCCAGGAGACGTTCGAGGCGCTGTACAAGGCGTTCGAGACAGCCGGGGCGAGGGTGCTGCAGGCGATCGCGCTGCATCTCGGGCTCGATCAGCACTGGTTCGATCCGACCGTCGCACAGGGCAATTCGGTGATGCGCCTGCTGCATTACCCGCCGCTGCCCGACGACGCACCGGCAGGCG
>NZ_DBNHSF010000215.1:0-11329 GCF_057143545.1 Candidatus Andeanibacterium sp. | reverse complement strand
GCCCCATGTCCCTGCTCGAAGCCCTGATCGGCCCCATCACCTCGATCATCGACAAGGTCATTCCCGACAAGGAGGCGCGGGCCAAGGCCAAGCTCGAACTGCTGAAGCTCGAAGGCACGCAGGAGATGGAGCTGATCAACGCGCAGCTTTCGGCGATCGTCGCCGAAGCCAATTCGAAGGACCCCTGGACCAGCCGCGCGCGCCCGAGCTTCCTCTATGTGATGTATATCCTGCTGCTGTGGGCGCTGCCGATGGGGATCCTCGCCGCGTTCAGGCCCGATACCGCGCGCGACATCGCCGCCGGGATGAATGCCTATCTCAACGGGCTCCCGGAGCCGCTCTACATGCTCTTCGGCACCGGCTATCTCGGCTACACCGCCGCCCGCCAATGGGGCAAGGTCAAGGGCGTGGAGAAGTAGTCCGGACTTCGAGGGCGGCGCCTCAAATCCTCTCGCCTCTCAATCTCAGCGAATTCATCACCACCGAGATCGACGAAGCGCTCATCGCGAAGGCGGCGAACATGGGGCTGATCAGGATGCCAAAGGCCGGGTAGAGCACTCCCGCCGCGATCGGCACGCCGGCGGCGTTATAGACCAGCGCGAAAAACAGGTTCTGGCGGATATTGCGCATCGTCGCGCGGGCGAGCCGCCTTGCGCGCACGATCCCGTCGAGATTGCCTTTCACGAGCGTGATCCCCGCGCTTTCGATCGCCACGTCGGCCCCGGTGCCCATGGCGATCCCGACATCGGCCTGCGCCAGCGCGGGGGCGTCGTTGACCCCGTCGCCGGCCATCGCGACCTTTTTGCCCTGCTGCTGGAGTTCGCCGATGATCCTCGCCTTGTCCTGCGGAAGCACGTCGGCCCTGATCTCGTCTATACCGAGCCGCGCGGCGACAGCCTTGGCGGTGCGTTCATTGTCGCCGGTCGCCATGATGATGCGCAGGCCGAGCGCGTGCAGCGCCTTGAGCGCGTCGGGCGTTGTCTCCTTGACCGGGTCGGCCACGCTCACCAGGCCCGCGACAGCGCCATCGATCATGACAAACATCACGGTCTCGCCCAGGTCGCGATGCGCATTCGCCTTCTCGGCCAGGCCGGGCGCTTCGAGCCCGAGATCGGTGACCAGTTTGAGATTGCCGAGCGCGACTGGCTTGCCATCGACCAGGCCCTTCACACCCTTACCGGTGACCGCCTCGAAATCCCCGGTCGATCCTAGCGCTATGCCGCGCTCCTCGGCGCCTGCAACGATCGCCTCGGCCAACGGGTGTTCGGAGCCTTTTTCCAGCGTTGCCGCCAGCCGCAGCACCTCGACCTCGTTATGGCCCGGTTCGGGAAGTACGGCGACGAGACGCGGCTTGCCCTCCGTCAGCGTGCCGGTCTTGTCGACGATCAGCGTGTCGATCTTCTCGAAACGTTCGAGCGCCTCGGCGTTCCTGATCAGCACGCCGGCCTGGGCGCCCCTCCCGGTCGCGGTCATGATCGACATCGGCGTGGCCAGCCCCAAGGCGCAGGGGCAGGCGATGATCAGGACTGCAACCGCCGCGATCAGCGCGTAGGAAAGCGCCGGCGCCGGGCCCCAGATTGCCCAGCCGATGAAGGCGAGCACCGCAATGCCGATCACCGCGGGAACGAACAGTCCGGCGACCCTGTCGGCATATTTCTGGATCGGCGCGCGCGAACGCTGGGCCCGGGCGACCATTTCGACGATCTGGGCAAGCATGGTGTCGGAGCCCACGCGCTTGGCTTCGATGATCAGGCTGCCGGTGCCGTTGATGGTCGCCCCGGTGACCGGATCGCCGGCGACCTTTTCGACCGGGAGCGGTTCGCCGCTGAGCATGCTCTCGTCGACCGAAGACCGGCCGTCGACAACAATACCATCGACGGGGACCTTGTCGCCCGGGACCACGCGCAAGCGGTCGCCGACATGGACATGCTCGAGCGGGATCTCTTCCTCGCTCCCGTCGGCGCGGATCACGCGGGCGGTCTTGGCGGCCAGGTCGAGCAAGGCGCGGATCGCCTTGCCGGTGCCTTCGCGCGCGCGCAGCTCCATCACCTGGCCGAGCAGCACCAGGGTAACGATCACCGCGGCAGCCTCGAAATAAACCCCGACCTGACCGTTATGCATGCGGAATCCCTCGGGGAAGATGCCGGGAGCCAACACCGCCACCACGCTGAACAGCCAGGCTGCCATTACACCCATCCCGATCAGCGAGAACATGTTGAGGTTCCAGGAGAGGAAGGACTTCCAGCCGCGCTCCAGGAACGGCCAGCCGCACCACAACACCACCGGTGTGCCCAGCACGAGTTCGATCCAGAGCGTTGTACGCTCCCCGATGGTTTCCCGCACCCAGCCTAGCCCGACGAAGGGGCCCATGGTCAGGAACAGCAGCGGCAGTGTGAGGACCGTGCCGATCCAGAACCGCCGCGTGAAATCGACCAGCTCGGGATTCGGCCCCTCTTCCGCCATGGCGGCGGATTCGAGCTCGAGCGCCATCCCGCAGATCGGGCACGAGCCTGGGCCGGCTTGCCGGACTTCAGGGTGCATCGGGCAGGTATAGACCGGGCCAGAGTGGCCCTCGGAAACCGTATCGTAACGACCGCCCCCCGCTGTGTCGCTTGCCTGTGCATGGCAGGCATGGCCATCGCGCTCGCCGTGATGTTCTGTGTGGTCCTGGTCGCTCACCGCGAATTCCCTCTTGCAATATACTGTAGGGGAGTATAGTAAATTCGAAAGACGAATGCAAGGCGGAGCATGCATGGACAACAAATTCCAAAAGCCGATTGCCCGGATGCGCCGGATCGAAGGCCAGGCGCGCGGGATTGCAAAGATGATGGAAGCCGACCGCTACTGCGTCGACATATTGCAGCAGCTCTCGGCGATCGAGGCAGCGTTGCGAGCCGCCCGGACCGAGGTGCTCAAGATTCATGCAGGCCATTGTATCGAAGACGCCATCGCTTCGGGGGACAGGGAGGACCAGAAGGCCAAGTTTGCCGAGTTGGTTGCGCTGTTCGAGAAGCAGGGGCGCTGAACCGCCGCGATATTTCGTGCGACTTCCCCCCTTCCCTGCCCGGCGCTATGGCTGCTGTCGATCGGAGGCCCAATGCCCACCAACACCGTCTATGTCCTGAACGGCCCCAACCTGAACCTGCTCGGGACTCGCGAGCCGACCATCTATGGCAACGATACGCTCGACGATATCGCCGGCATGCTCGAGGACCGCGCGAAGGAGCTGGGGCTCGAAATCGAGATGCGCCAGTCCAACCATGAGGGGCACCTGGTCGAATGGCTGCACGAGGCACATTTCGAGGATGCCAGGGCGGTGTTGCTAAACGCCGCGGCCTATACCCACACTTCGATCGCGATCCTCGATGCAATCAAGTCGATCAAGGTGCCGGTGATCGAAGTGCATATCTCCGATCCCGCGATGCGTGAGCCCTTCCGGCACATCTCCTATGTCGGAATGGGTGCGGTCGACACCGTCAAGGGTATGGGCGCGAAGGGCTATGTCGTGGCGCTGGAACGCGCGGCAAAGCTCTGATTCCCGGCAATGCGCGCAGGCAATTGGGGCGAATTTCGGGCCTAAAACCCCTTGCCAGCCCCGATTTGCCTCAGCATAGCGCCGGGAAACACTCATCCAAGAGGAATTGATGGGCGATAACAAAGCCGCTTCGGGCCGAAAATCCGGCATGAATGTCGATACCGGGCTGGTCCGCGAATTGGCGGATCTCCTCGCCGAGACCGGCCTCGCCGAAATCGAGGTCGAGGACGGCGACCGCAAGATTCGCGTCGCCCGCGAGAGCAAGGCTCCGATTGCGCAACTGACCCCGGCCCAGATCGCGGCGATCGGGATGGCGCAAGGTTCGGCAGGCGCTCCGTCCGCGCCGGCACCCGCCGCAACCGATCCCGCCCCGAGCGAGGACCATGGCAATGCGATCAAGTCGCCGATGGTCGGTACGGCCTATCTTTCCTCCGAACCCGGCTCCGCGCCGTTCGTAAAGGTCGGCGACAGCGTAAAGGCCGGCGACACCTTGCTGATCGTCGAGGCGATGAAGGTAATGAACCCGATCGCGGCGGTGAGCGCGGGGACGGTCAAGGCGATCCTGGTCGAGAATGCCCAGCCGGTCGAATACGACCAGCCGCTGGTGGTGATCGGGTAGGGCGCAGCCATGGCGATTTCCCGCATCCTCATCGCCAATCGCGGCGAGATTGCGCTCCGCATCCACCGCGCCGCACACGAAATGGGGATCGAGACCGTCGCGGTTCATTCGACCGCCGATGCCGATGCCATGCATGTCAGGCTGGCCGACCATGCCGTGTGTATCGGCCCGCCGCCGGCGAGCGAGAGCTATCTCAATGTCGCGGCGATCATCTCGGCAGCGGAGATCTCCGGGGCGGACGCGATCCATCCCGGCTATGGATTCCTCTCGGAAAACGCCAAATTCGCCGAAATCGTCGAAGCGCACGACATTGCCTGGATCGGCCCCAAGCCCGAACATATCCGCACCATGGGCGACAAGGTCGAGGCCAAGCTCACCGCCGGCAAGCTCGGCCTGCCACTGGTCCCGGGGTCGGACGGGGCGATCAGGGATCCCAGGCAGGCCGCAAAGATTGCCGAGGAAATCGGCTACCCGGTAATCATAAAGGCGGCGGCGGGCGGCGGCGGGCGCGGGATGAAGGTCTGCAACCGGCCCGAAGACCTCGAAACGCTGATGTCGCAAGCCGGAAACGAGGCCAAGTCCGCCTTTGGCGACGACACGGTCTATCTTGAGAAATATCTCGGCAATCCGCGCCATATCGAGTTCCAGGTGTTCGGCGACGGCAACGGGAACGCGATCCATCTGGGCGAGCGCGACTGCTCGCTCCAGCGGCGCCACCAGAAGGTGCTCGAAGAGGCCCCCTCCCCGGTCCTGACCCCCGAGGAACGCCAGCGGATGGGCGGGATCGTTGCCAAGGCGATGGCGGATATGGGCTATCGCGGCGCGGGCACGATCGAGTTCCTGTGGGAAGACGGCGAATTCTACTTCATCGAAATGAACACCCGCCTCCAGGTCGAACACCCCGTGACCGAAGCGATCACGGGTGTCGACCTGGTGCGCGAACAGATCCGCATCGCCGACGGCAAGCCGCTCTCGGTCGCGCAGGAGGACCTGGTGTTTTCCGGCCATGCGATCGAGTGCCGGATCAACGCCGAGGATCCGTGGACCTTCGCTCCTTCGCCCGGCAAGGTGACCGCCTATCACGCCTCGGGCGGGATGCATGTGCGGGTCGATTCCGGGCTCTATGCCGGATACACGATCCCGCCATACTACGACTCGATGATCGCCAAGCTGATCGTCTACGGCCGCAATCGCGAAGGCTGCATCATGCGGCTCAAGCGGGCGCTCGAGGAAATGGTGATCGACGGCGTGAAGACGTCGATTCCGATGCACCAGGCGCTGCTCGAGGATGCCGAATTCCTGAATGGAGACTACAGCATCAAATGGCTCGAGGAGTGGCTGGCCAAAAGGGCCGGCTGAGCCGCTCCCGCCTCGTTTGGGACCACATTTCCAGCGATTTGCCCAGTGTGCCCGGGCAAGCTACACTCCCTTGTCGGTGCCGGCAGACGGCCGGCCGAATTCGAAGAGGATGCACAGGGAAAGGGTAATCCGATGCGCTATTCGTTGATGGCTCTCGCTATGCTGGCGTCGCCCGCCGCGGCACAGGAATCTGGGTCGGAATGGCAATTTTACCAGGATGATGAGGCTACAAAAGGCCTTCTCCAGGCATTTGTGGGAACCGAAGACGGCACCCAACTGATCATCAAATGCGACGAAGCCGGAAAACGCAAGACCTTTGCCGTCTTCGTTGCGCCGGTAAACCTCGTCGCTCCCAGCTCGCGGGAACAATCCCGCGACATCGTAATCAGCTTCGATGACGGCCCGTCGAGGAAGGAACGCTGGCGCTATTTCTACCAGACCGCGCGGGCGGTCAACACCCCCGGGGAAGGGAGTCTCAAGAAGTTTCTCAGCCAGCTCAACGATGCCAAGACGATAAGCGTCAGGTTCGATGCTCTCGACGGATTGACCGAAGCGACAACCTTTCGCGTCGAGGGTGCGCGCGAGGCTGTCCAGCATGTCTTCGACAGCTGCAAGGACGAAAATCCGGCCGCTTGAGGAGCCGGCCCGAACGCCTGCCTAGGCCAGCGGCACGCCCGGTTCCTGCTTCGAGGTCCGGATCGTCAGCGAGGTCTTGACGCTCGCCACATTGGGTGCCGGGGTCAGCTTGCTGGTCAGGAATTCCTGGAAGCTCTGCAGATCCTTGCTGACGATCTTGAGGATGAAATCGATCTCGCCATTCAGCATATGGCATTCGCGCACTTCGGGCAGTTCGCGCATGTGCCGTTCGAAGGCCTTCAGATCCTCTTCCGCCTGGCTCTTCAGGCTGACCATCGCGAATACGGTAATCGCGAAACCAAGCTTCGAAGCATCGAGTTCGGCATGATAGCCCTTGATGACGCCGGATTCTTCCAGGCCCCTGACCCGCCTCAGGCACGGCGGGGCGGTCAGCCCTACCCGTTGCGCCAGTTCGACATTCGTCATCCGTCCTTCGGCCTGCAATTCGGCCAGCAAGCGGCGGTCGATCGAGTCGAGATTGGCCATGGTCGCTATCCCTTCGCCCGGCCCATTGAGCCATTTGCGAAGCTTTTCTGTTGCAAGTGAGAAACTTATAGCACGAAATCGGTCAAGTAGCAGCAATATTGTTGTTCCCTCGCCACTTGTCCCGCTTTGCAACGCAACTGGTTCACGCGATTTCGCCGGTCCACGAAGCTGGTAGGGCGATCGTGCGGAATTGCCGGCGCTGCCTGCGATGCCTATTGCGCTGTCCACATCTGGAGACCCGATGCAGTTCGACGATCGCCTTGCCACTGTGCTGCGGATGCAGGCCGGAAGCGAGCGCGCGGCGCGGACGCAGTTCCGGCAATTGCTCGACCTCGTCGGAAGCGCGCCCGGCGGGGCGGACGAGGAGCTGCTCGAAGAGGCCTATGCGCAATTGGGGCTGCTCTCGCGCGAACTTGCGGAAGAGGCGCGCGCCAGGATCGTCCACGAGCCCGGCCTCAGACTGCGCAACCCGGAGCTGATCTCGTTCCTGGCGAACCAGGAATTGACGGTCGCGACGGCGGCCCTCGAGCGCGCCATGCTGAGCGAGGCGCAGTGGGAAGCCTTGATTCCCGCCCTTCCAGTGCCGGTTCGCGGGCTTGTCAGGCACCGCAAGGACTTGCCGGAGGGAACCCGGGCATTGCTGAACAGGCTGGGGCTTGCCCATGCCTCGATCGCGGGTGAGGGCGCCGGAACTGCCGCGGCCCCGCCAATTGAAGCCGGTCAGCCGGACGGCGAGGCCCGCGACATATTCGATCTCGATCCGGCGCTGGAGCTGGCGGAAGATGCCGGGGCGGGCATTGGCGCTCTCGTCCGGCGGATCGAGGCATTCCAGAAGGCCCGCCGCACGGCGACCGAAGCGTTGCCCGATTCCCCGCGCCTGCCGCTTGGCGAAGAGGCGCTCGAACAGCCTCGCCGCCGCCAGGCGTTCGATTTCGCGACCGATGCCGAAGGCCGGATCAACTGGGCCGATCCGGCGCTGGCGCCAATGACCGTCGGCCTCAACCTCGCCAGCGAGCTCGACAGCGCCCCGGCCCGGAGCGACGTTACGGTCGTTGCCGCGATTCGCCGCAGGCAACCGATCCGCGCCGGACGCACCCGGCTCGAAGGGGCGCCGGCGATCGCGGGCGAATGGCGGATCGATGCGGTCCCGCATTTCTCCTCGCAGGGCGGCAGGTTTGCAGGGTTTCGCGGACGGATGCGGCGCCCGGCCGAGGCTGCGCCCGCTTCACCCCCGCAACCGGACCCGGCCGCGGACCGGATGCGCCAGATGCTCCACGAATTGCGCACGCCCGTCAGCGCGATCCAGGGCTTTGCCGAAGTCATCCAGCAGCAGGTCTTCGGGCATGCGCCGAACGAATATCGCGCGCTGGCGGCGTCGATCGCGAGCGACGCGGCGCGGATCCTTGCCGGGTTCGACGAACTCGACCGGCTGGCCAGGCTCGAAAGCGGCGCGCTCGAACTCGACGCAGGCCATGCCGATTTCCGCGCGATCGTCGCCGCAACCACAGGCCAGCTCGACAGTGCCTTGCGCTCGCGCAGCGCGGGCCTGCGGCTCGACGCCCCGGTGTTTGCCTGCCCGGTCGCGATTGCCCGGCACGAGGCCGAATTGCTGTGCTGGCGCCTGCTTTCGGCACTGGCCGGAGCGGCCAGCCCCGGCGAAGTGATCCAGCTTGGCCTGACCCTGACCGGGAACCGGCTGGAGCTGGCGATCGACCTCCCTGCCGCGCTGAGCGACCGGGACGACATCTTCGAAGGCCCGGCACCCGCGCAGACGCAGGGCCTCGGCACCGGCATGTTCGGCACCGGCTTTGCGCTGAGGCTGGCCCGGGCGGAGGCGCGCGCTGCCGGGGGAGACCTTGCCCGGGACGGAGACACGCTCTGCCTGTCGCTCCCTTCGCTCGAGGCCCAGCAAGCGCAAACCGGCGGCGAACCGGCTATCCGCGAAGCCAGATTCTCCGACACCGTCTAGGGCCGCGCCGCAGTCCTGGCCGGCGTTCCAGACCGCTTGTGTTGGCGGTCGGGAACGTCTAACCCGCGCGGCGCGCGAGAAGCAGGTACGGGCCTGTAGCTCAGTGGTTAGAGCTGGCCGCTCATAACGGCTAGGTCGCAGGTTCGAATCCTGCCGGGCCCACCAGCCATATGCGCGGCAAATTGGGTCGGGGAGTGGCGCAGTCCGGTAGCGCGCCTGCTTTGGGAGCAGGATGTCGCAGGTTCGAATCCTGTCTCCCCGACCAGTTTTGCCGAATAAGCAAACAGCCGGGGGCTGTTTGCCGGCAAAACTCCCAAGCGATAGCGCGGGAGGCGGTTGCAGAGCGACCCGAAAAACTCGGCGAGCGATAGCGAAGGGGTGTCGAGCCTCAATCGGAAAGGTCGCCCCGAGAACTCCCGAGCGATAATGCGGAATGCCTTACCGGCCGACCCACAAGGAGGTGCCCATGATCATACGCATCTGGAATGGCCGTGTTCCCGCCGCAAAGGCTCAAGCCTATCTCGAATTGATGCGCACCGTCGCGATCCCCGAGTATTCGGGCGTGCCCGGCAATCGCGGCGCCTGGTGCCTGCACCGGCGAATCGGCGATATTGTCCATGTCCGGATGGTCAGCCGCTGGGAGAGCCATGACGCGATCCGTGGCTTCGCGGGCGAAGACATCGCCCGTGCCCGTTATTTCGATTTCGACAAGGATTTCCTGCTCGATTTCCCCGCGGAGGTCGAGCACTGGGAGATAGCAGGGGACTGAACTACCGCGCTTGCCCCTTCGCTCCGCAGCCCCTATCTGCGCGGCAATTCCTGAAACACCTTTGACCACCCCAAGGACGACGAATGGCCGCCCAATACGCATATGTCATGAAGAACATGACGAAGAGCTTCCCCGGTGCCCAGAAGCCGGTGCTCTCCAATATCAACCTGCAATTCTATCGCGGCGCGAAGATCGGCATCGTCGGCCCCAACGGCGCGGGCAAATCGACCCTGATGAAGATCATGGCCGGGATCGATACCGACATCCAGGGCGAGGCCTGGCCGGGCGAGAACATCACCGTCGGCTACCTCCCGCAGGAACCCGAACTCGACAAGTCCAAGACCGTGCTCGAAAACGTCAAGGACGGCGCGCGCGAGATCGCCGACATGGTCGACCGCTTCAACGCGATTTCCGAGGAAATGGGCGATCCGAAGGACGACACCGATTTCGACGCACTGATGGAGGAAATGGGCACGCTCCAGGAGAAGATCGACGCGGTCGACGGCTGGACGCTCGACAACCAGCTCGAAATCGCGATGGAGGCGCTGCGCTGCCCGCCGTCCGACTGGCCGGTCGACAATCTCTCGGGCGGCGAGAAGCGCCGGATCGCGCTCACCCGGCTGCTGATCCAGAAGCCCGATATCCTGCTGTTGGACGAACCGACCAACCATCTCGATGCCGAAAGCGTCGAATGGCTCGAAAACCACCTCAAGGAATATGCCGGCTCGGTGCTGATGATCACCCACGACCGCTATTTCCTCGACCATGTGGTCGGCTGGATCCTCGAACTCGATCGCGGCAGCTACTTTCCCTACGAGGGCAATTATTCGACCTATCTCGAAAAGAAGGCCAAGAGGCTGGGGCAGGAAGAGCGCGAGGAATCGGGCCGCCAGAAGGCGCTCGCGCGCGAGCTCGAATGGATCAGGCAGACGCCCGCCGCGCGCCAGACCAAGTCCAAGGCGCGTATCAGGAAGTTCGAGGAATTGCAGGAAGCCCAGGCCGGCCGCGCGCCGGGCAAGGCGCAGATCGTGATCCAGGTGCCCGAGCGGCTCGGCGGCAAGGTGATCGAGGCCAGGAACATATCCAAGGCCTATGGCGACAAGCTGCTGTTCGAGGACCTCAGCTTCACCCTCCCCCCCGGCGGGATCGTCGGCGTGATCGGGCCGAACGGCGCGGGCAAATCGACCCTGTTCCGGATCATCACCGGGCAGGAACAGCCGGATTCAGGCACGATCGAAATCGGCGAAACGGTCCGCCTCGGCTATGTCGACCAGAGCCGCGACCATCTCGACGGATCGAAGAACGTGTGGGAGGAAATCTCCGGCGGCCACGATTACATGAAGGTCAACGGCCACGACATGTCGACCCGCGCCTATGTCGGGGCGTTCAACTTCAAGGGTGCGGACCAGCAGAAGAATGTCGGCAAGCTCTCGGGCGGCGAGCGCAACCGGGTGCATCTGGCGAAGATGCTCAAGACCGGCGGCAATGTGCTGCTGCTCGACGAACCGACCAACGACCTCGACGTCGAAACCCTGGCCGCGCTCGAAGACGCGATCGAGAATTTCGCCGGCTGCGCGGTGGTGATCAGCCACGACCGCTTCTTCCTCGATCGCCTCGCCACCCATATCTTGGCCTTCGAAGGCAACAGCCATGTCGAATGGTTCGAAGGCAATTTCGAGGCTTACGAAGAGGACAAGCGCCGGCGGCTGGGCGATGCGGCGGACCGGCCGACGCGGCTGGCATACAAGAAGCTGACGCGGTGAGCTCAAGATAAGTGCCAGTCCAGCTGCATTGTCACCCCGGATTCATTCCGGGGTCCAGCTTGCTTGGCGCCGGACCCGAACAAAGCTGGATCCCGGAACAGGTCCGGGATGACCAACGTTGTGGCTAAGCCACCTCCATCCGCTTCACATCCGGTTCCTTCCCGCTCAACTGCACCTGAGCGAGGTCATAGCC
>NZ_DBNHSF010000214.1:0-26099 GCF_057143545.1 Candidatus Andeanibacterium sp. | reverse complement strand
ATCCCGGATTTCCGTGAGCAGCTCGACTTCGGTCGGTCCGGCGGGCGGCGCTGCTTCTTCCTGCTTCTGCATCAGCCTGTTGGCATATCGCACCATCAGGAAGATGACGAAGGCGAGGATCACGAAGTTGATAACGGTGGAGATGAAGCTTCCCAAGGCGAGCACGTTCGCTCCCGCCTCGCGCGCCGCAGCCAGGCTGGTACCAGGCGCGACCTCCCCGCTGAGCACGATATAATTGTTCGAAAAATCGACATTGCCGAAGACCAGCCCGACGATCGGCATGATCACGTCGCCGGTGAGCGAAGCGACAATTGTGCCGAAGGCACCGCCGATGATCACCGCCACCGCCAGATCGATCACATTGCCCTTGGCGATGAATGCCTTGAACTCGCTGAGCATGGCCAAAATCCTCCTCGATTGATCCTTCGCGGATAGTGCCAAGAAACATTCCCGGCTGCAAACCCGATCGGGTGCGATAGTTCGCTAACACACCTTGAAATGACGCATATCATCTCTATTTACCGATCCGTGAGGCGGCCACATAACCGCCGCTATTGAGAGGGATTTCGCATTATGCATGCTTCGCCTTTCGCCCGCATCGGGCGCTTCGCCTTCGCCGCGGTCGCTGCCATCGGGCTCGCCTCCTGCGGGATCAATAGCGTTCCGACCGCGGAAGAGAATGCCAAGGCCAAGTGGGCCGATGTCGAGGCCGCGTTCCAACAGCGCGCCAACCTCATCCCCAACCTTGCCTCGGTCGCCCAAGGAGCCGCCGAACAGGAAGGCGGCATCCTCACCGGCGTGGTCGAGGCTCGCGCCAAGGCCACCAGCATCCAGCTGTCCGCCGATGACCTGACCAATCCCGAAAAGATGGCGGAATTCCAGGCCGCCCAGAACCAGCTGTCCGGCTCGCTCGCCGGCTTCGGCCGGCTGCTCGCCAATGTCGAAGCCTATCCAGAGCTCCAGAGCATCACCAATTACCAGATGCTGCAAAGCCAGCTCGAAGGCCAGGAAAGCCGCATCCGGGTCGCGATCCGCGACTATAACGAGGCAGTTCGCCAATATAACACCACGATCCGTACTTTCCCCGACGCGATCGGCGCCAAGGTGATTTACGGCGCGGAACCGATGGTGCCCTATGAGGCGGTCACCGAAGGCGCGGAAGTTGCGCCGAGCCTCGAGGGGCAGATCTGATCGAGAATCGGGGGCGAGGCATGTGACCTTGCGGCAACTGCTCGCCCCCTTGTTCCTCGCAGCCTCGATCCCTTTGGGGTCTTGCGACGCTGGGTTGGCTGAACCGGTCGCCGAGCTTGCCGATGCGCCTCAGCTTGAACTCACGGGTCGCGTTGTCGACGCCGCTGACATTTTTCCTGACGAAGTCGAAGCGCGACTGGTCAAATTGAGCGAGGAGCTAGAGGCTGCCACGAAGGTGCAGCTCGTGATCGCTTCCACACCCAATCTCAACGGCGAAGAGATCGAGAAATATGCCCGCGACCTGGGCAATCTATGGGGACTGGGAGACGCCGAACGCGATGACGGACTGCTACTGCTTGTCGCACCGAACGAACGCAAGGTACGAATTGCTGTCGGATTGGGCCTCGAGGAAACGCTTCCCGACGAGGATTGTATGCTGGTAATCGACGAGATGCTGCCGCTGTTCAGGCAAGGCAACATACCGGAAGGCACCGAATTGGGCGCAAGGCGACTAAACCGGATGACGCGCGAGAGGATGATGTGAGCGGTACTCCGATTTTTCAGAGACTCGCAGTAGTCATTGTGGCCGCGATGCTAGTATTCGCAGCACCAGCCGCCGCGCAGCCACAGTTCCCCGAACTCACCGGGCGGGTGGTCGATGCCGCGAGCATCATTCCGGACGACACCGAAGCGCAACTGGCCGCGAAGCTCGAAGCGCTGGAGACCCAGTCCCAGCGCCAGTTGGTGGTGGCGACGGTCCCCGACCTCCAGGGTTACGAGATTTCCGACTACGGCTACCAGCTCGGCCGTCACTGGGGCCTCGGCGACGCCGAGCGCAATGACGGGATCATGCTGCTGGTCGCGCCCAACGAGCGCAAGGTCAGGATCGAAGTCGGCTATGGCCTCGAGCCGATCGTTACCGACGGGCTCTCGCATCTGATCATCAACCAGCAGATCGTCCCGCGCTTCAAGGAAGGCGATATGCCCGGCGGCATCGTCGCCGGAACCGACGCCCTGATTGCCCAGTTGCAGTTGCCGCCCGACGAGGCGCAAAGGATCGCCTCCGAAGCCGGGCAGAGCCAGGGTAGCGACGATGCCCGCAACGCAATCGGCGGGACGATCTTCTTCATCATGTTCCTGCTGTTCTTCGTCATCCCGATCATCGCCGCGACGCGCGGCGGCAAGCGGCGCAGGGGCAGCGGCGTGGGCGAAGCGGTGGCCAACATCATCCTGTGGGAAGCGATGAAGGCCGCCACGGGAGGGCATAAGGGTTCGTCCGGCTGGGGTGGAGGCGGGTTTGGCGGCGGCGGTGGCTTCTCCGGCGGAGGCGGCAGTTTCGGGGGCGGCGGCGCCTCGGGGAGCTGGTAACATGAGCACACCGGTCTATCTCACCGCAGAAGAACACAAGCGCGTTTCCGATGCGGTCGCGCTGGCTGAATCCCACACCGCCGGCGAGATCGTGACCGTCGTCGCGGATCGGTCGGACGGCTATACCGATGTGGCGCTGTGCTGGGCGCTGGGGGCGGCCTTTGCCGCGATGGTGATCTACGCGGCGATCCCCGAATTCTATCTTGCCAGGATCGACCGGCTGCTGGGCAATTGGCAGAGCGAATGGACCACCCGCGAAGTGCTGGGCATCGCGCTGGCGCTGGGCGTCGCAAAATTCATCGGCGTGTTGCTGTTCCAGCTGATCCCGGCAGTGAAGTACTTCCTCATCCCCGGCCCGATCAAGACCGCGCGGGCGCATGCCAAGGCGGTCAATTTCTTCAAGGTCGGGGCCGAACGCCGCACGCATGGACGCACCGGCGTCCTGATCTTCCTCTCGATGCGCGAGCATCGGGCCGAGATTCTTGCCGACCAGTCGATCGCCGAGAAAGTCGATCCGGACGTCTGGGGGCACGCTATGGAAACCATGCTGCGCGAAATCGGGCAAGGCCGGATTGCCGACGGGATGATCGCCGCTGTGGGTGAAGTCGGCAAGGTGCTTGCAGAACATTTTCCGCGCGTAGAAAACGATCAGAACGAGTTGCCCGACCGACTGATCGAGATATGACCGACCCCGACGCGAACGCACCCGAGAAGATCCGCTGGCAGGGGCGCTTCATCACCGCGAAGCAGCGCGGTCGCTGGGAATATGTCAGCCGTTCCAATAATATCCGCGCTGCAGTGATCCTGCCGATCGATGGCGGCGACATCATCCTTGTGGAGCAATACCGCATCCCGCTGGGGCGTTCCTGTCTCGAGCTTCCCGCGGGACTGGTCGGCGACGACGAGAGCGAAAATGGCGAACAGACGCTCGCCGCCGCCAAGCGCGAGCTCGAGGAAGAAACCGGCTACCGGGCCGAGCATTGGGAGGATCTGGGCGAATATTACTCTTCGCCCGGCATGGTCAGCGAGAGCTTCACCCTGCTCAGGGCGACCGGCCTCACCAGGGTTGGCAGCGGCGGCGGGACCGGCGGCGAAGACATCACCGTCCACCGAGTGCCGCTCGCCAGCATCCATGAGGAAATCGCCCGGTTTCGCAAGCGCGGGGTCGGCATCGATGTGCGGCTGTTGATGCTGCTCGACGGCATTGTGCCGGCGCAATGAGGCAGGCGCAGGAAGAAGACCTGCGATCGGCAGTTCCTGAAACTATCGAGGCGAACCCGTCCTCGATCGAAGCGGCCAGCCTGATCGCCGAGCGGATTGCCCGGTTGCCGCCGGGCAACATCCCCTTCGTCGGCATCAACGGCGCGCAAGGATCGGGCAAGTCCACCATTGCGAAGCTTGTCGAGCTGGCATTGGCGCGCGTCCACGGACTGCGCGCAGTCCTGCTGTCGCTCGACGATTTCTATCTCGGACGGCCCCCGCGGTTTCTCCTCGAGCGCAATATCCATCCGCTTTGTGTCACCCGTGGCGTCCCTGGCACCCACGATGTTCAGACCCTGGCGGAGGTGATCGAGGCGCTCAGAACTGCCGGTCCGGATACAAGGACCTCCCTTCCCGCATTCGACAAGCTCAGCGACGATCGGCTGCCGCGCGAGGCCTGGCCCCAATTCGCAGGACGGCCCGATGTGATCCTGCTCGAGGGGTGGTGCGTCGGATTGCTGGCGATGGACGTGCCCGAGTGGGAGCGACCCATCAACCAGCTCGAGCGCGATGAAGATCCGAACGGAAGCTGGTTCGCATGGTCGCTAGCGACGCTTCGCGAAGATTACGAAACTATCTGGCAGGAGCTCGACCTGCTCGTATCGATCGAGCTGCCCGATCTCGAAACAGTGATCGATTCACGGCTGCGGCAGGAGCAGGGCCTGCCGAACAGCGAAGAGCACCGGAAAATGGACAGGAAGGCGATCACCCGCTTCGTGCAGCATTACGAGCGCTATACGCGCGCCTTGTGGGCCGCGATGCCGGAACGTGCCGACATGCTCTTCCGGCGGACCGCCGATTTCGGCTATTCGCTCGCCAAGGGTTAGGATCGCGGAGCTGCCATGAAGGTTTTTGTCGTCGGGGCCGGTGCTATGGGGTGCCTTTACGCGGCCGCGTTCCATCGCGGAGGCTGCGAGGTCGAGCTGGTCGACGTTAATCGCGAGCATATCGCCGCGATCAATCAGAACGGCCTCGACCTCGAAACCCGCGCCGGGCGCGAGACCCTGCGGCTGCCCGCGCACCATCCCGAAGGCGCGCGCGGCACGGCCGACCTCGTCCTGCTGTTCACCAAGGTGTTCCACACGCGGGACGCACTGATCGGCGCGGCGCACCTGATTGGTCCGGACACCCATGTCCTGACCCTGCAGAATGGACTCGGCAATGCCGAACGCGTCGCCGAACGGATCGCACGCGACAAAGTCCTGGTCGGGATCGCATCGCTGCCGGCGGACCTGCTCGGTCCGGGCAAGGTCCGCTCGATGGGCGAAGGCGGATCGCGGATCTATCCCGCATTCACCAAGGATGAGGGCTTCGCAGCCAGGGTTGTCGAAGCGCTCGAACGGGGGGGGATGCAGGCATCCCTGGAGCCCAGGATCCACGAAGCCATTTGGGAAAAGGCCATTTTCAACGCGACCATGAACCCGCTTTGCGCGTTGACGCGCCGCACGCCCGGCTTTCTCGGCAGGCATCGGGAAAGCGTCGAAATGATCCACGAACTGGTCGAGGAAGGGGTCGCGGTCGCCAATGCCTGTGGTTTCCCGATCGATGCAAAGCCGATCCACGACCTGACCATGGTCTCGCGGGTCGACCATGCCGATCACGAGGCCTCGATGCTGCAGGACATCAAGGCTGGCCGGCGGACCGAGGTGGATGCCATCAACGGCGCGATCGTCGCAGCGGCCAAGGCGGCAGGCATCGAAGCGCCGCTGATGGAAACGCTCTGGCGGCTGGTGAAGCTGGAAGAGGCCAAGATCGCCGAGAGCGACTAGCCAAGGAAAACGGCGCGCCCAGCGGACGCGCCGTCAATCTTGCGTGATGCGGTCCGGCCTAATTGCCGCCGGTCGTGCGATCTCCGCCGAGGCCGCGGTCATCGCCCGCTTCGTCGCCGTCGGCGGCCGCTTCGCCATCGGTGGCCTCTTCGCCTTCCATGGCCGCTTCTTCGCCCATCGCCGAATCGTCGGCGACAGCTTCCTCGGCAACCGGTTCTTCGGCGACCGGAGCCTCTTCGGCGGCATCGCTGCTGCAGGCAGCAAGCGCCAATGCGAACATGGAAGTGGCAGCAACAGTTAGAACTTTGCGCATGATATTTCTCCCCTTAGGCGCCCGAAGGTAACGAAAATCCCATTTTGTGCAACATTTCTGCAAATCGGGGCAGATTCCTCAGCGGATCGAGCATGGGATCGTTGCGCGACTGGACCATCCCCGCATCCCCGATCGTATAGGCGCGCTCCAGCAGCGACAGGGCAAGGTCCGTTTCGCCGCGCTGCGCCTGAATTTGCGCCTGCTGGTAGAGGCTGTTCTCGCCAAACTCGCCGATAACCCTTGCCAGCGCTTCTTCCGCAGCCTCGCGATCTCCCTGCCTGTTCGCGATCTGGGCAATGCCGGTCGTCCGGCCTAGTAGCCATGGTTCCCTGGTGTAGCTCTCCCTCGCCGCTTCGATATCGCCCCGGACATAGGCGATATCGCCAAGGATATGATGGACGCCGGAAAGGCCTGGGTTGAGGGCCAACGCCGAGCGAAACTCGGCAATTGCCGCATCGAAGTTCCTGGCTCCATATTCGATCACGCCAGCATCGCGAAACACCGCCGGATTGAGCGGATCGAGTTGCTTGGCCCGCGCGATCGCCTTGCGGGCGGATTCGAAGTCTCCTGTCCGCCCGGCAAAATTGGCGTAGCCGGACAGGATATCGGCGTCGCCGAAACCGAGCTCGAAGGAGCGTTCGTATGGGTCGGTGGCTGCTGCCACGTCCAGTCGCCCGCGAAACAGCGTATAGCCAAGCGCTGCCTGCGCCTCGGCCAGACCGGGGGCAAGCTGGATCGCCTTTCTCGCGGCATCGATCGAACGGTCATAATAGTCCGAGAGTTCGCTGCCCATCAGGTAGTTGTTGGCGATGAATGTCAGCGATCGCGAGCGCGCGGCGTGCGCCGCGGCATAGTCCGGATCGAGCCCGATCGCGCGGTCGAATTGGGCCAGCGCCTTGCGGTCGCTCTCCTCGTCGACAGCGGACGCATAGGTCGCCGACCCAAGCAGGTAGGCATCGTAGGCGGCAGGATTGCTGGTCCCGCCAATCCGCATAAACTCGCCCGAGCCACTCTCCGACAGGCGGGAAACAAGCGCATCGGCGACAAGATACGAAATCTCGGACTGCACTTCGAAAATGTCGGCCATCGGGCGCTCGAACCGGTCCGACCACTCCTCGAACCCGGACTCGCCATCGATCAATTGCGCGGTCACACGAACAATTTCGCTCGAGCGCCTGACGGTCCCGTCGAGCAGGTAGCGGACGCCAAGCTTCCTAGAAATCTCGGGCGCCGACGCCGACCTGCCGCGAAAGCTGTTGGACGACGTCTTGGCGGCAACGGACAGCTGGCGATTGAGGCTGAGGGTCGCGCGCAATTCCTCCGACAGCCCTTCGGCAAAATAGTCCTGCTCCGCGTCCCCGCTGATATTGGCGAAAGGCAGGACGGCCAGGCTGCCATCCGCAGGCTTGCTGCCCGACATACCGCCCCTCCAGGCGATGGCGCCCAGGCCGAGCGCCGTGATGGCTCCGCCTCCGAGGAGCACCATACGCCGATCGAACGCGAAGGCCGGCTTGCGCCGCATTGGCCTGGCATTGTCCCTCGCCGCCATGGTGGACACCCTGCGCACGAGCTGTTCCGCTTCCGACGTTCCCGGGCGCATTTTCGACAGCGGCAAGGAAATATACTGGAACTGCCGAAACCCGAGCGGCGGATGGCTTCCGTCGATCGATACCGGGACCAGGCATTGCCGTTCCCGCCCGCGCGTCGCCTCATCCTGGACCCAGGGTGAGGGAACCGAGTTCTTTGACCACAGGACCACGATTGCCGGCGCATTCTCAAGTGCCTGCTCGGTGATGTGCTGGAAGCGCTCGCCCGGCTCGATATGGTCGTCCCACCAGACCGAGAAACCCGACACCTCGAGCAACTCGACGACCTTTGCGGCCACCTTGCGATCGGCATGGTTGTAGGAAACGAAGATCGGGGCGGTCGGGCCGCCCTTGCCATCAGTTTCGTTCCCGTCCGTCATTGGTCGGCCAATATCCCGCAGGGACCAGCGAAGACCAATGCTATGCCTTTGAGATCACGCTCACAAGCCCACAGGGCCGACGGCGATGGAATTGCGGGTGGTTACAAGCCTTCCATGCCGCTAAGCGATGCGCGAAGGTAACGAAGCCAATGCCCAACGATCACGACGCCCTGAATTTTGCCGCGGCGAATGAGGCGGCGCTGTGCACGATCGTCGGCATCGAAGGCAGCTTTTCGCGACGGTTGGGGGCGCAGCTCGCTGCAGGGCGAGACCGCAGCCTGGCGGGCGACCTGGCGGATAATTGCCTCCATGCCGAACTGGCAAAGCAGGCCGAGATTGCCCGGGCCGAAGGTTCTTCCCGAGTGCTGCGTTATGGCCAGGGCTCTCCCTTCATCGACTTTCGCCTGCCCTGCGGTTCGGGCCTCGACATATTGGTCGATCCGGCGCCCGACCGCGCCGCGCTGCAGGACTGCGTAGCCGAACTTGGAGCGCGCCGCCCTGCGCAACTCGTCCTGCAATCGGGCACGGGCATGCTGGATATCCGCCGTTACGTTCCCAGCCTGAGAATGCTGGTGCTGGGCTCCGGATCGGAATGCGAAGCACTCGAACGGCTGGCAAGGGCGCAAGGCGTCGAAATCGAGCGCCGCGAGGCCGGCAATGGCCTGGCGCTCAACCAGGTGCCGCGCGATCTGCGCGCCGATCCATGGACGGCAGTCTTGCTGCTGTTCCACGATCATGAGTGGGAGCACGCCCTGCTCGATTGGGCGTTGGGGACCGAGGCGTTCTATATCGGTGCGCAAGGCGGCGCGGCGGCACGCGAGGAGCGGATCGAACGGCTGCAGGCAGCCCGGCATGGCCAGAAGGCCATTGCGCGCATCCATAGTCCGATCGGCTTGATCCCGCATGCCAGGGATTCACAGGTGCTGGCCCTTTCCGTGCTGGCCGATGTGGTCGGAGCCTATGAAGAGCTCCATCCCCACCGATGAAGCACAAGCTTGCCATCGCAATCCTGGCCGCGGGCAAGGCTGATCGCTTCGGCGGAGGCAAGCTCGATGCGAACCTCGCCGGAAAGCGCCTCGGCAGCTATGCCGTGGAAGCGGCCCTGCCCTTGGGATTGCCGAAGATAGTTGTCGCGTGTCCTCCGCCCGAATTCGCCTCGGAGGCCCTCGCCTGCGGCGAAGCCCAACTGCTAAGGAACAAGCGTGCCGATGAAGGGCTTGGAACTTCGGTCGCGCTGGCTGCCATGCAAGCTTCAGCAGCCGGAGCGGAGGCGCTGCTCCTGTTGTTGGCCGACATGCCCCAGGTATCCTCTGGGACCTTGAGCAAGCTCGTCGAGAACTGCTCGCCGGAGCGGCCTGCGGCGGTTGAACATCACGACGGGAGGGCCGGTATCCCCGCCTGTTTCCCGGCTGACTGGTTTCCAAGGCTTGCCGGACTCACGCATGATCATGGAGCTGGTGGCTTGCTCAACGAAGCGACGAATGTGGCCCTGGTCAGGGTCGATCCGTCCGAGTTGGTCGATATCGATACTCAAGCCGACCTTTCAGCGCTCGAGACCCGACACCGGCTTTAGGCGGTCGCCAGCGCCTCCCGGTCGATCGGCAACCTCCGGACCCGCTTGCCCGTCGCGTTGTAGATCGCGTTGGTCAGGGCGGCGAGCACCGGCGGCAGGGCCGGTTCGCCCAGACCGGTTGGCGGAAAATCGGTGATCAGGAAGTCCACCTCGATATTCGGGGTTACCGGCATGCGCGGTAACGGATAATCGTGGAAGTTGGACTGGACGACTGCTCCGTCCGCGATATGCACCGCAAGACCGGTCGCCTGGCCCAGGCCGTCGATGATCGAGCCTTCGACCTGGTTGTGCGCGCCCGACGGATTGACGATCTGGCTTCCCACATCGCCCACCACCCAGACATTATGAACCGCAACCTGCCCGCGATTGCTGACGCTGGCTTCGACCACTTCCGCGAAATAGCCGCTATGGCTGAAATAGAAGCCAAAGCCCTTGCCGCGGCCCTCCGCGGCGCCCGCAGCCCAGTCCGAATTCTCCAGGACCCGGCGGATCGTGCCCATCGCCCGTTTGGGACTGAAACCCATCATCGGGCCGAACGGACCGGCCTGCATTCTCGGTTCCTCTCCCTTGGCCAGGAGGTCGAGCATGAGGCTCGGCAGGTCGCGCCCTTGCGCTTCTGCCACCTCGTCGAGGAAAGCCTGCATGACGAAGGCCAGTCCGTTCGAGCGCGGGGCCCGGAGCGCCCCCATCGGCACGCGCGTATCCATCTTGCTCTGGACGAAGCTCAAATTGTCGACATAGCCCGCCGGGAATTCTCCTGCGGTCATGCCCGCGGGATCGAACGGATTTCCTTCGACAGCAGGTTTGAAGGTCACAAAGTGATCGGTAAAGCCAACCAGGTTGCCGTCACCGTCGAGGGCCGCGCCCAGGCGATGCCAGCCAGCAGGGCGATAGAAATCGTGACGGGTGTCATCCTCGCGGCTCCAGATGAGCTGGACCGGGGTGCCCTGGACCTTTTGCGCGATGGCCGCGGCCTGCGACATGAAATCATTGGTGAGGCGTCGTCCGAAGCCGCCGCCGGACCGAGTGATGTGAAGCGTTATCTTGTCCTGTCCGATACCAAGGGTCTTTGCGACACCCTCCACGCCATCGGCCGGGTTTTGCGTGGGAGCCCAGATCTCGACCGAGCCGTCGGCATGGCACAGGGCCGTGCAATTCTGCGGTTCCATCGGTGCATGGGCGAGGAAGGGATAATGGTAGTCGGCTTCGATCACCTTGGCCGCCGAGGCGAACGCGGCGTCGGCATCGCCCTGCGCGACGATCGTGCCGTGGGGCTTTTCGGCCCACAACGCCTGGGCCTGGGCCTCATAGCCCTCGCTCGAATGGGTACCCCATTGGCCGTTGTCCCACTCGATCGCAAGCTTCTCGCGTGCCTTGTTGGCGAGCCACCAATTGTTCGACAGGATTGCAACCCCGTCGACCAGCATCTCCGGATTGTCATTGCCCTTGAGGACGAAGGCATCGATCACGCCGGGCGAGGCCTTGGCGGCCTCGAGATCGGCGGATGCAAGCTTGGCGCCGAACACGGGTGAGCGTTCATAGGCGGCATAGACCATGCCTTCGAGCTGGGTATCGACCCCGAAGATCGGCTTGCCGGTAACGACCCGCGGGCTGTCGATCCCGCCGATCGCCCGGCCGATGATGGTGAAGTCCTTCTGGTCCTTCAGTGTCAGGCTGCGCGGATCGGGAATCTTGGAATTCACCGCATCGCTCGCCACTTCGCCATAGGTGAGAGTGCGGCCGCTCGCCGGGTCGGTGATGACGCTCTTGCCGGTCGTCAAGGTGCGCGCGGGAACTCCGAGCCTGAGCGAGGCCGCTTCCAGGAGCATCGCTCGCGCCGCGGCGCCGGTCTGGCGCATCGGCAGCCAGTTCAATGGCGTCGCGAAACTGCCGCCCGCCAGCTGCATCCCGTATTTCTGGAAATCGAAGTCGCCCTGTTCGATCGAGACCATGTCCCAATCGGCATCGAGTTCTTCCGCGATCATCTGCGGCAGCGAAGTCTTGATGCCCTGCCCGATTTCCGGATTCTTGCCGATGATCGTGATCGTTCCGTTAGGCGCGATGCTGACAAATGCGTTGAGCTGGCTCATCGCGGTCTGGCCGGCCGCCGCCCGCGCGACGATCGGCAAGGTGGCGCTCATGGCGAAGCCTCCGCCCGCAAGCGCGCCGACCTTGAGCAAGGTCCGCCGCGACAATCCTTGATCGATGACTGCCTCAGGCATTGGCCTTGCTCCTCGCGTCGGCAACCTGAGCGATCGCCTTGTGGATCCGCTTGTAGCAGGCGCAGCGGCAGATATTGCCGTTCATCGCCGCTTCGATCTGCCGGTCGCTCGGATTGGGATTGCGTTCGAGCAGCGCGGTCGCGTTCATCAGCTGCCCGGCCTGGCAATAACCGCATTGCATGACATCGTCATCGAGCCATTTCTGCTGGAGCGCCTGGCCGATTTCGGTTTGCTCGAGCGCTTCGATCGTTGTCACCTTGGCATCGCCGATCGAGCCGATCGGGGTCGAACATGAGCGGGTGGCAACCCCATCGACATGGACAGTGCAGGCGCCGCACAATCCCATACCACAGCCGAACTTGGTGCCGACCATGCCGAGCTCGTTGCGCAGCGCCCAGAGCAGCGGCATGTCCTCGGGCACGTCGAGCTCACGTTCTACCCCGTTGATAGAGACCTTGACGGTCATGCAAATCCTCCCGGAAACCAAAAACAGGGCCCAGCGATGCCCGTAGCGGTTGCGACACTAGGTATCTGAACCGGCTGCGCAAGTCCCCAATATTGCCGCGAACAGTCAATTCCAGCCGGACATTTGCGCCAGTTTTCTCGACCAAACACTAGCAGAGGCTTAACGCTCGCACAAAGTCCTCAAGATAATCGGACAAAATCAACGAATTGCGGGCGAAGCAAGACAATCGGCCCGGTTTGCGGCTAACACTGGGCTGACGAATCGGCTGCAGCAGGCCGATCCGTAAAAATTTCCATGGGAGGAAAATTTGCCACTCGTTAACATGAAGCCGTTGCTGCGCGACGCGATGGACAACGGCTATGCGGTCGCGGCCTTCAACCTGGTCGACTACAACACCACCAAGGCAATGGTGAAGGCAGCCGAGAGTCTCAATGCTCCGGTCATCTGCCAGACCAGCGCGAAGACCATCCAGTATTTCAGTCACAAGGAAATCGTCAGCTGGGTCCGCACCGTCGCGGAAGACAGTCCCGTGCCGGTCGTCCTCCATCTCGATCACTGCAAGGACCTCGCGATGATCGAGGAATGCGCGCGCTCGGGCTGGACCTCGATCATGATCGATGCGTCGGAGCTGCCCTTCGAAGAGAATCTCGCCGAATCCTTGAGAGTCCGCGAGATTGCCGAAAGATACGGTGTCG
The DNA here is from genome assembly GCF_057143545.1 of Candidatus Andeanibacterium sp. NCBI lineage: Bacteria > Pseudomonadati > Pseudomonadota > Alphaproteobacteria > Sphingomonadales > Sphingomonadaceae > Candidatus Andeanibacterium > Candidatus Andeanibacterium sp. The sequence goes on along the minus strand of NZ_DBNHSF010000214.1, from coordinate 13,276 downwards.
GGATGGAGGCCGAACTGGGACAGATCATGGGCGTCGAAGACGACATGGTTGTTGACGAAGCGGACTCGGTGCTGACCGATCCGGAAGACGCTAAACGGTTCTGCGACGCGCTCGACCTGTCGGCATTCGCCTGCGCGGTCGGCACCGCCCACGGCTATTACAAGGGCGAGCCGAAGGTCGATTTCGACCGCATCGCTGCGATCAACGAGTTGACGCGAACGCCGATGGCGCTTCACGGCGGAACCGGGCTGAGCGACGAGACATTCGCGAAGGCGATTGCCCGCGGCAGCGCCAAGGTGAACATCTCGACCAATCTCAAGCATGTCTTCGTCGAGAGTTTCGTCGAATATCACCGGCGCAACCCCGACGATTACGAGCCGCTGCGAGTGATCGACGCGCAATACCAGGCCTGCAAGTCGCTGTTCGCAAGCTTCATCGAGAAGTTCGGCGGCAAGGATCGTGCCCAGCCATTCCTTGCAAAGGCGGCGTGAGCGGTCCGAACATGAAGGCACTGATATTCGATTGCGACGGGGTTCTCGTCGACACCGAACGCGACGCCCATCGGGTGGGTTTCAACAAGGCATTCGAGGAATTCGGGATCGACGCCGTGTGGAGCGTCGAGCTCTACGCCCGGCTGCTGCTTGTGGCCGGCGGCAAGGAACGGATGACAGCCTATTTCGACGAATTCGGCTGGCCGGAGGAAAAGCTCGGCCAATTCGGCGGAAAGGAGGGACTGATCGCCGAGTTGCACAAGACCAAGACGCGGATCACGTCCGAGATCGTGTCCGAGCTGCCCGTGCGGCCAGGAGTGCTGCGCATCATCGACGAAGCCATGGCGGCAGGGGTCAGGCTGGGCGTGTGCACCACCTCCAACCCGAAATTCATCGATGCGGTGCTCGACCTGTTCGGGCCCGAACGCAAGGCGGGCTTCGAATTCGTCCACGCCGGGGATGTGGTTACGAAGAAGAAGCCCGACCCCGAAATCTACGAACTCGCCAAGCAATCGCTCGGCCTGCCGGTTCACGAATGCGTGGTGATCGAGGATAGCCGCAACGGGTTGTTGGCGGCCAAGGGTGCCGGACTCCCTTGCCTTATCACCACCAGCACTTACACCGTGGACGAAGATTTCCGCGAGGCCGACAGAGTCGTTTCCGAATTGGGCGATGAACCCGATGTCCAGGTGACGCTGGCGGACCTCGCCGAACTTGCCGCGAGCCATGCGGCTTGAGGGAGAAGATTGGAATGGCAACTATTTCACTGGACCGGATCGTGGAGACGATCGACGTCACCTGCGACACCGTGATCCGCAATGAAAAGTATTTTTCGGATCTCGACGGGCTCGCCGGGGATGGCGATTTCGGGACTTCGCTCGCGACCGGCTTCAAGGTCATCAAGCAGGAATTGCCCGGGATGGAAAAGCCCGCCATCGGCGCGATGCTGCTCAAGATCGCCATGCTCTGCTCGAAGCATGTCGGTGGCAGTTCGGGCCCGATCTGGGGCACCGGCTTCATGAAGGCCGGAATGGCCTCGAAGGACCTGCAGGAGGTCGATTTCGAGCAGTTGCAGGCGATGGTCGGCAACGCGATCGACGGCATCGTCGCCCGCGGCGGTGCCCAGCGCGGCGACAAGACGCTGCTCGATGCGCTGCTGCCGATCCAGGAGAAGCTGCAGGAAATGGACGGCGACGATCTCGGCGCGGTGCTCGCGGCGGTGACCGCCGAGGCCGATAGGGCAATCGATGAAACCCGCTCGCTGGTCGCGCATCGCGGCCGTGCGTCGCAGGTCGGTGCGCGCAGCGCCAATACGCCCGATCCGGGCATTGTCGGCATCGCCACCATCCTCGTCGACTGGTGCAGGCATTTCGGTGTGGACTACAGCCCCACCGCCGCCGAGCTGAACCGCTAAACTTAATCGCTGATTTCACGGAGAGGACTTACCCATGAAGAAATTTGTCAACGATCCCGCCAACTTCGTGCCGGAATTCATGGCCGGCGTGATTGCCGCCAATCCGGACCTGCTCGAAGCGATGCCGGAATTCCAGCTGATCAAGCGCAAGCATGTCGATCCCGGCAAGGTCGCGATCGTGCAGGGCTCGGGCTCCGGTCACGAACCGGCCCATGTCATGGCCGTTGGCCCCGGCATGCTGACCGCCGCCTGCCAGGGCCCGGTGTTTGCCGCCCCGCCGGTCGATGCCTGCTACGAGACGATCAAGTCGGTCGCGACCGATGCCGGCGTGCTGGTGCTGGTCAACAACTACCAGGGCGACCGCATGGCCTGGGACATGGCCTGCGAAATGGCCGAGGCCGAAGGCGTCAAGCTCAAGCAGTTCATCATCAATGACGACGTCGCGGTGCAGGACAGCACCTGGACCGTCGGCCGCCGCGGCGTGGCCGGCAACTTCTTCGTGATGAAGGCCTGCGGCGCCGCTGCCGAGGCCGGCGCCGATCTCGACGCGGTCCATGCCATTGCCGACAAGGTCAACAACAACGTCCGCACGATGGGCCTCGCGCTTACCAGCTGCATCCCGCCCGCCAAGGGCGACCCGATCTTCGATATCGGGCCCGACGAGATGGAAGTCGGCGTCGGCATCCACGGCGAACCGGGCCGCGAGCGGACCAAGATCAAGCCGGCCGACGAGATCACCCAGCTGCTGTTCGATGCGGTGGCGAACGATTTGCCCTACAATTCGGGCGACCGGGTGGCGCTGATGATCAACGGATTGGGCGGCACCCCGCCGGCCGAACTCTATGTGATCTACAACAAGGCGGCCCAGCTATGCGCGGATCGCGGCCTCACCATTGCCCGCAACTATGTCGGCGAATATTGCACCGCCATCGAGATGGCCGGCTGCTCGCTGACGCTGCTCAAGCTCGACGACGAACTCGAGAAGCTGCTGGCAGCTCCGGCGACCACCGCCTGCCGCATCTTCTGATCCGAATTCGCAGGATCACCAAGGCGCCCCGGGGGAAACTCCGGGGCGTTTTTCCATGGCCGCAGCAGCGGACTGCGGTCCCGAACCTGAACGGAGGATAACAGGATAACACAGTCCAGGAAAAGAAATCCGTTCCAACCGGAGGGAATGAAACCGGACGAGTGAATCGACGATCGAAAGAGCCGCCGGGACACTGGCAGCTTGGGCCGGATTAGGAAGACGGAAAGTCCGCTATGGGTGGTTGGCGGACATTGCCTGCTCAGGTTCTGAGCCGACCGTTTCGATGTCGCTCGTCAATCGCCTGGTTGCTGCAGCATCATGCTTTGCTGATCGAGCATTTGCTCCATCATCATCTGCATCATGTCCATCCGGGACTGCATCATGTCCATGCGAGCCTGCATGTCCTTGGGCAACGCCGCGCCATCTGCTGAACCTTGACCGCTCATGTCCCTGCCGCCCATCATGCCGTGCATCCCCTGCATCATCGAATGCACCGCCTGCATCTGCTCTTGCATCAACTGCATGTGCTGCTGCATCAGCTCAATGCGATGTTGACCGTGAGCTTCAGAAGCCTCGGTCATGAGCGTGCTCATTTGTTCGAAGCGATGGCTCATTTGTTCGGTGTTAGCGTCGTGCATCGATCTGGCATGATCCTGGCCGCCATGCGCCTGGGCCAGCGCTGGTGACGACGAGAGCGCCAGAAGTGCGGCCAGAGAAACAATATGAATCTTCTTCATGACATATCTCCTAGAGTTGGGAGGCGACCCAAGGCTACCAGTGCCACGCAGTTAGTTCGTGCGATGTAGACGCTCCCTCGAGCCTTTATGATCGGCCAGACTGCCCCAAATCGTCAATTGATCTAACAACTCATGCAGGACGCCTTCGTTTGTGGTAAGGATGAGGCAAAGAGAGGGGAAGGAACCATGAAGATCAATTCAGTCAAATTCGGGCTGGCTACTGCCATAGTTTTTGCGGCCTTCTGGTCGATTTGCAGCTTGTTTGTCCTTTCGATGCCGATGGGCATGATGCGAATGAGCAACTACATGATCCATGCCGACTTCGGTCAAACTGCTTGGTTTCTCGGCTGGGCAGGGTTCATTTACGGCTTGCTGGCGTGGTCACTCATAGCCGGAGTCACTGCTTGGGCAATCGCAGCAGTCTATAATCGGCTGCTTGGTTAATCATGCAGGCCCATCGCCACCAATTGCAACTCTGGTTCTGAACCTGTTAATCGGCCTACAGAAATATAAGGGCAAAGGAGTTAGCCCATGAACAGACACGTCCTCCTCTCAGCATTGGTTGCGCTCTCGATCCCGGCTACGGCATTCGCCCATTCGCAAGTGGCTACCTCGACACCGGCAGACGGCGCGACTGTCAAATCGGTCACCAAGATCACACTCAATTTCAGCGAAACGATGATCCCCGCGACCGCCTCTACCCAACTGATAATGACTGCGATGCCGGGCATGGCAAATCACGCCAATTTGGAGATCAAGAACTTCACAACCAACTGGTCGAACAGCAACAAGACCTTGACCATCAACCTCAAGAACAAGCTGAAGGCAGGAACCTACGAGGCGCGTTGGCAGGGAGCGGGTGCAGACGGTCATCGCATGAGCGGAACGGTCCACTTTGACGTCGGCTGAGTGTCGGAAAGCCCGCTCCAGCTCCTGCTGCGCTTCGGCCTCTACGCCGATCTAATTCTGCTGACAGGATTTTTGGGCTGGTCCGCCTTCGGGCCCGCTCGAATGCAGTACATTTTTCGAAATACATTGCCGCGAGCAGCAAACTTCTGGCTCTCTGGTATCGGCATACTGTTGGCAATTGCCACGATGCTCGTCTCAATCGGGACCATGATGGGCCAGCCAATTCTCGAACTCGAAGCCAGCTCGATCGATGCGATCCTATTCGGCACTGGTCTGGGCTGGGCATTTGTGGTTCGCTTGATAGCCCTCACTGCGACGGTTGCGGCATTGCTTCTGCCGGCTATTCAAGCTTCGCGACTGCACGTGGCCGCTCTCTTCGCCATCGTGGCCCTTGGATCTCTTGCAGGGAGCGGACACGCAGCGGTCACGGAAGGCTCCTTGGGTGCATTTCACAGGCTCAATGACGCACTGCACCTGCTGATTGCCGCAATCTGGATCGGAGCCATCGTTGGCTTCATGCTCTCTGCCTGGAAGCAGGGTAGATCGAGAAGACCGGACCAGCTATCCGAATTGGCCGATGCACTGCGCGGCTTCTCGCCATTCGGCACGGTCCTTGTGCTGTTGGTGGCGATGACGGGCTTGATCAATCTGTTGCTGATAACGGGATGGGAAGCGCTGCCCGAATTGTGGCGGAGCCAATACGGCTTCCTCCTGGGAATCAAGTTGGCGCTATTCGCAGGCATGCTTGTCGTTGCTGGATTACATCGCTGGCTACTGGCCCCGGCCCTGCACTCCGCAATTGAAAGTGAAGCAAAAACTGGCAAGGCATTGCTTGCACTACGCCTGAGCCTTGCCGCCGAGTTTCTCATTTCGCTCTTGATCCTGGCTGTGGTCGCCTGGCTTGGTATGACGGCGCCGCTAACGTCCGCTTAGGGCCGTCAGCGGCCCTAGCTCAGCGCAGCACCCCGCGCCGCTTCATCGCCCTGGCGTAGAGAAACAACAGCGCCGCGATCACCGCGATGATCGCCGTGACCGTCGCAGCGACATTGTTGGCGTAGATCCGCGAAGTGCCGTTCGCCAGTTCGACCATGTTGTTGAGCAGGATGAACGCCAGCGCAACGCCAAAAGCCGCCTCCGCCCAGCGGTTGCGCAACAGCAGCAGGATCGAAGCGATCACCGAGCCATAGGTTGCGATCGCGGTGGTCGCCACCAGCCAGGCCGGCTTGTCGGCATAATAGGCGACTTCGTCTGCCGTCAGCCCTTCGCGCAGGCCGAGTTGCGACATCTGGATCGTGTAGGCACCCGAAACATACCACAAGAGCGCAACCACCCCAATTGCCCACAGGTGCCAGGGCGCGGATGGGTCCGCATTGCCATTCTGTCCTTCTTCGGTCATCGCCTGCCTCTCCTCGCGATGTTCCCGGTCAACTCCCGCCGTTGGCCTTTCGGTATTCCTCGAAGCGCGGGCTGGTCGCGACGATATAGGCCCTCACCAGCGTGTTACCCTCGTGGCAGGCATATTCGAACGGCTGGTAGCTGTCGTCGCGCCGCCACGGGAAGCCCATCTTGAACGGCTCGGCAAGCACTTCGGGATCCTCGATCCAGGCCTCGTAGAACACCTGTTCCGGGCCATAGAGCGTGAAATGCTCGGTGATCTTCATGCTCTTGCTGGTCGGGATCGGCTGGTTCGACGGCCCGACGATCACCATCGGGGCCTCGCCAGTGAAATTGGCGGTCTCGACCACCAGCGTGTTGCCCTCCCAATGCCCGATCGAATCTCCCAACCAGGGCGTGATTTCCGCGGGCAGATGTTCCTTGCGGGTGAGGTCGATCACCCGCGTCTCATGGATCATTTCGAGGTTGATCACCACCTTGCCCGGCGACTGGAAGATTCGCAGCCCATTATTGTAGGGAAACGGAATCATCGAGGCCGGCAGGCCGCGGGTGATGCAGTGATCGAGCGAATTGAAATCGTCGCGGCTTTCGAACACTTCTTCCGACCAGCTGCTTTTCATGCCCGCAGCGCGGCGGCGGCCCTCATCGTTCATCTTGATCCGGCCATCTGCCGGTTCGACGATCAGCGAGGTCTGGCGCAGGGTCCGGCCATATTCGAACCAGTTGCCCGAACCGAGCTTGTTGGCCTGGTCTTCCCGATCGGCGCCGCCTTCCACGAACTCGGCCTGTTCGACCGCCTGCTCGTATTCCTCGTCGGTATACCAGCCCCGCGTGCCGAACCGCTCGGGCCGCTGCATCGGCGTGCGGCCGAGGTCGAGTGGATAAGTCCCGCGGAAATCGGGATCGCCCCATGGGGTAAGCGGGGCGGTCCAGCCTTCGGGCGGAGCGGGCGGCACGCCAACCTGGGGCATGTCCTGTTGCGCGAGGGAAGGCCCGGCCAGAGCCAGCAAGAATGCGGCGAGAAGGGCGGAACCGGTTTTTCGTGTGACCATCGCGCCCTTCCCCCTATTCGCTTGCGGCTGGCGGTGGAGGAGCCATCATCGTCAGCGGGACGGGCACGCCCTTGAGCTGTTCCATCGCGATGAACAGATTGTTGAGCGTGCGGGTCTTGGGGGTCCCACCATATTCGAGGCCCTTCATCAGGTTCTCGCCGGTATAGGCGCTCATCCTGGGATCGGTGGCGAAGTATTTGTCGTAGGCTTCGACATAGTTGAGGCCTTCGGCCACGCCCTTGCGCGCCACCTCGACGATCTTGTGGGTATAGCCGACATAGCCGAGGAAGGTCTGCCAGTCGTCGACCTTGCCGTGGCCTTCGATTACTGTGTCGATATTACCTTCAAAGGCCTGGACCGCGCGGTCGAGCGTGGCCGGCATTTCAAGCGCGCTGCCGCCCGAGGCGGTGTCGATCACCGCGCCCATGTCCCAGGCCATCACGTCGCCCGTAACCATCGCCCGTTCGGACGGGAAGACCACGAAGGTATCGCCATTGGTGTGCGCGGGGCCGAAATAATGGAGGTCGACCCGATTGCGCCCGGTGCCGAGCGAAGCGAATTTGTCATAGGTGATGTTCGCCGCGCCCGCCGGGTTGGCGAACGGCCCCGAACTGGCCGAGGCTGCGGCATTCCTGTGCGTAACGATATCCACTGTCGCACCGTTTTCTCGGAAGAACGCATTGCTGCCGAGATGGTCGGGATGCGAATGCGTGTTGACGATCAGCGTCACCGGGAGGTCGGTGACCTTGCGAACCTCGGCAAGGATGGCTTCGCCATTGCCGGGCACCTTGGTGTCGACCAGCACCACACCATCATCGCGAATAAAGACGGTGGTGTTTCCGCCGCCGCCAAAGATCTTGTAGAGATTGTCGGAGATCTTCTCGATCGGTTCGGGGCCGGGCAGGCCCTGCGCCATGACCGTGGCCGCAGTGATACCGCCTGCCACGATTGCTGAAAGCACTGCGAACCGCTTCATATTGTCTCTCCCTAGACGAACACCCGCTGGACGAACCAGAAGGCGCCTGCGCCGATGACCAGGATCGATCCCCCGAGCTCGACGCGCCTTGACCATCGGGGCCGATACCACCTGATGCCTGCCAGCAGGAATGCCAGCGGCACGACGGCGGCGAGCTGCCCCAGTTCGACCCCGACATTAAACGAAAACAGCGACCAGCCAAGGGCAGATTGAGGAAGTCCGAATTCCTGCAAGACGCTGGCAAAGCCGAATCCGTGGATCAGGCCGAACCCCAGCGCCATCCAGAAGCGAAAGTCGCGCCCTTCCCCGCGCAGGAGATTGTCGGCGCCCACGACGATGATCGTGAGCGCGATCGCCGGCTCGACCAGCCACCCGGGCACGGTGACTATGTCCAGAACCGCGAGGCCGAGCGTGATCGAATGGCCGATCGTGAATGCGGTGACGATCCGCACCAGTTGCCAGAGGCTTCCGCCGAGCAGCAGCAATCCGAACAGGAACAGGAGATGGTCGGGGCCGATCAGGATATGATGCGCGCCGGTCGGCACGAAGACCTTGATGATTGCCCAGACACCTTGGGCGCTGCCGGTATAATAGGTTTGCGGTTCGCCCCCGGCGGCAAAGATCATCTGCTGGCGCAATTCGCCCTGCTCATAGACATTGACGAAAGTCTGGTGCTGCGGATCGTAAGGGAACAGCTGCGGCGCGATCGAAAACGAACCGGGCGGTTCGTGGGGAATGCGAAAGGCCAGCTGGATCGCATCGTTCTCGATCAGCGGCCTGGCCCCTGTCCATTCCAATGTGGCTGGCAGATCGCCGCCGATATTGAGCCGCCCTGCGAGTAGCGGGGTGATTTCGCCAAATCGCGCATCGAGCAGGTGCTGGTCGAGCGCCTGCTGCGGATCGGCCAGTTCCAGCTCATGGGCGATATCGATCGCGTGGACGGTCAGCAGGCCGTCGATCCGATCCTCCTTGAGGTCGAGATCGAGATAGCTGAACGGTGCCGGATGGGCCCACGCCCCGGCCGGCGCCAGCAGCACTAGCAGGAGCACGAGCCAGTGGAGCGCAGCGACGCGGGGGATCACTGGTGCGGCTTCATCCCGAACGGCAGTTCGGACGTATAGGCGTGGATCGAAGCGATCCTGCCGTCCTCGACACTCATCAGTTCGACCACCTGGTAGGTCAGCGGATAGCCCCCGCCAAGCGCCGGCAGGTCTTCGAAGGTACGATAGACGATCAGCCCGCGCGCTTCATCGACGGCGAGGATTTCGCGGTCGCGGATCTGCTCGATGGAATTCAGGCCAGGTCCGCTGAAAGGCGAAATGCAATCGGCCACGTCGAGACCGTTGACGTGCCAGCGGCAGCCGTCGGTAAAGATTGCGGGCGCTCCGCTGCGGGCGTTGACCGCGGCATAGAAACCTTCGCCCAATTCCTCGATCGTCTTGCGCAAAGAGCGCCGCTCGGGCGGAACGAGAGCAAAGTCGGGCGCGGCTCCGGCTTCGGGCTCGACATAGGGCGGGCCGTATTCCTTGCGCCGGATCAGCGCATCGATCCCGCCGATCGCGCTGCCGGCGGCACTGACCGTCATCGCCGCCCAGGCCGGCTGGCCGTGTTCCTCGATCCTCCCGATCCACACCGCCTTGCCGGTGAGCGGGTCGCTCACCACCAGCGGATCGGGATCGACCGCGGTCACGGTCGCCCAGATCCCCTCGCCGACGCGGATACCGACGCTGTTCTCGGCATAACCGACCTTTACGGCCCAATTGACGCCTTGCCATCGGTTGCCGGCCATCGCCCCGACCGCGGAACGGGCATTGGCTTCGAGGCAGGCCGCGTCGCAGGTGTTAGGCTGCGCGCCGTGTTCGGGCGGGCTCGCATCCGGCCCCCAGAACGGGTTGTGCATGAAATACGGGACATAGGTGAAAACCGCCTCGATCCGCTGGATCGCTCCTCCCTTGATCCGGAACGCCTCGATCAGGCTGATCGAATTGGGCCATTTGAGCGCGGTCCGCATCTCGCGCCCATTGGTCAGGAGGTAGCGGTCGACTTCGTTGTCGTGGTCGAAGAATCCGCGGCTGACGACCACGCCACGCTCCTCATCGACGATGAAATGGTCGCGCCGGATGCGCTTGTTGATCCGGTAGATGCCGAGCAGGAATTGCTCGCGGCAGCCCGCGGCGATGGCGGCGGCATTGCCTCCGCCGCCGCCCGGGGGCGGAGCGGTGGTCGAGATGCCGTTCTCCAGCCGCGCGCAATCTTCGGTGAAGTGGGCGAACACCTGCCCGTCGTTGCGCTCGACAGTATCGAAGTAAGTGTCAGCCGCGGCCAGCAGGCGCTCGCGGCTGCGGCGCTGCTCGGGCGGGAGGATTTCGTTGAACTCCTTGTCGTGGACCATGTTCTCGACATCGCCGAACGGCGCGGGGAGCGCGGTCCGGCGATGGACCACGGTCTCGATTTCGTCGATCAGGCCGCCCGAGACGTGAATCCTTGCGGCCAGGATCACGGGCGTGCCGTTCTCGCGCGCGGAACCGAACCAGGCGGCATTGCCGGTCGAAGGATCGGCGGCTTCCAGCCCGACCTCGTCGACGGCGGTGACGGTCGCCCACAGGCCCTGGCCGACCGCCAGCGGAACGTTGTTCTCGGTGAACATGACGCTTTCCGCCAGCGGCAGCTGGCTGGCATCCCCTGCGGCAAGCGCCGTCATGAAGACGTCGAGCTGGCCCAGCAGGCAGGCCCGGTCGCAATCCGGCAGCCGGACGGCCGAATCCTCGCCCGGCGCCTGGGCGGCAAGCGGGGTTGCGAGGATCGCGGCCATTGCCGCGATGAACGGGTTCAGTCTGCGCATCGGGTCAATTCTCCTGCGTTGCGTCGTCTGCCCAGTCTTCGTTCGCCCGGGCAATCAGATAGGCGTGGATCGCCTCGGCCTGGCTTTCGGACAGCAGGTCCTTGAAGCTCGCCATGCCCTTGTCGGCGCGGGTGCCCTCGAGCACGATGTCGAGGAACTCGGCATGGGTCTCGGACGACATGTAGCGCAGGTCCTTGAGGCCGCCGCGCGCATCGTCGCCGTGGCAGGAGCGACAAGTCTCGGCGTAGAGCGCGCGACCCTCGATCACCTGTGCTTCGCTCGCGCGCAGGAACGGCGGCCGCGGCAGCGCAGGCGGCGGCGGCATCGGGGGCAGTTTGGCGGTACCACCGAGCTTGAACACCAGCAGCCGCGACTGCGCAGTCCTGAGGCCGCCGGGAACCCTGCTAGCGCCGAGCGACGGAGCGCCATGCCAGCCGGCGTTGACCGCGACATATTGCTCGCCATCGACCATGTAGGTGATCGGCCCTGCCACCGGGATCTGGTCGACAGGCATCTCCCACAACAGCTTGCCGTCGTCCGGCGAGAAGGCAGCGAAAGTCTTGTTGGTGGTGCCTTCGAACAGCAGGTTTCCGGCCGTTGCCAGCACACCGCCCGAACCGGGGAAGGGAAAGTTCACGCGCCAGGCCTCGCGCTGGTTCACCGGGTCCCAGGCGATCAGGAAGGCCGCTTCCATCGCGTCTGCCTCGGCCTGCAGTCTCCTGGCCAGTTCGGGATCGCTCCGGTTGGCGTAGTCGCGGCCGCTATTGGAGCGGAACGGCACCCATCGGTACTGGTCGTCGGGCAGGATCGAGATGACATCGGCCTGCACCTGCGCCGCGAAATAGACCAGCCCGGTCTTCGGATGATACGCCATCGGGTACCAGCTATGCGAAGCGAAGGCGCCGGGCGTCATCAGGTGCGGGGTGCGGGTGTTGCGCGCCTCGGGATAGACGAGCGGCCGACCGGTTTCCGGATCGAGCCCGCTGGCCCAGGTGTTCGGCACATAGGACTTGCCCGAGATGACCTTGCCGGTGACGCGATCGAGCACGTAGAAGAAGCCGTTCTTCGGCGCCTGCATCAGGACCTTGCGGGTGCGCCCGTCGATCTCGAGATCGGCCAGCATCATCGGCTGGGTACAGGTGTAGTCCCACTCTTCGGCCGGAACCATCTGGTAATGCCAGCGATAGTTGCCGCTATCGGCATCGACCGCGATGATAGAACACAGGAACAAATTGTCGCCGCCGCCGGGCGAACGGAAATGCTGCATATGAGGGCTGCCGTTGCCGGTGCCGATATAGACCAGGTTGAGATCGGGATCGTAGACGATCGAATCCCATGCGGTGCCCCCGCCGCCGCCCTTCCACCACTCACCGGTCCAGGTCTGTGTCGCCATCGGCATGACGCTGTCGGATGCTTCGCCGTCGGGGCCATCGGCCGGATTGCCGGGCACCGTGTAGAACTTCCAGAGCTTTTCCCCGGTCTCCGCGTCAAAGGCGGTAACGAAGCCGCGCACGCCATAGTCGGCGCCGCCATTGCCGATCACCACCTTGCCATCGAACACGCGCGGCGCGCCGGTGATCGAATAGGCCCAGTCGGGATCGACGGTCTGCCGGGACCAGACTTCGCGGCCATCCCTGGCGTCGATCGCGATCAGCCGACCGTCTAGCGCGCCGATATAGAGCTTGCCGTTCCAGGCCGCGATCCCGCGGGAGGATGGGCCGCAACACGCAAGCCGCGCCCATTCGCGCGCGACCTTGGGATCGTAGGTCCACAGTTCCCGACCGGTCTTCGCGTCATAGGCGGTGATCACGTTGAACGACGAGGCGTTGTAGAGCACGCCATCGATCACCAGCGGCGTGGCCTGGATTCCCCGGAAGGTGCCGAGATCGGCGTACCAGGCGAGCCCAAGCTGGCCGACATTGCCCTGATTGATCAGGTCGAGCGGGCTGTAGCGCTGCTCGTCCCAACCGCGGCCATAGCTCATCCAGTCGCCGACATTCTCGGGCGCATCGATCGCGCGCATCGCCGCGCCATCGACAGCGGCGGGTGCGGACGGCTGGGAAGCTCGTGCCGGCCCCGGGGCGGCATCGGGATCGAGTGCGCAAGCCGCCAGCGCCAGGCTCATGAAAAGGAAGGCGGGCACGATCCGCCCCAAACCAGCAAGCTGTCTCATCCTCGTTCCCGATTGCCTCCCATGACCCTTCTCTTGCCGTGCGCGTCCGGAAATGTGAAGCGCTTCCCATATTTTTGCATGACTTTGTCCGGATTGTGCTTCCAAGTCGCGCAAGCGGAGATATGATGCAAGCTCGGAATGAACGAATATTCCCGTGGGAAGAGGACCAGAATGCGCTTTCGATCCGCCCTGACGGCATTTTTCCTCTGCGCCGCGAGCGGCTGCGTGCCGTCGCTGATAAAGGCACAGGAAGCGTGGCC
>NZ_DBNHSF010000213.1:0-5268 GCF_057143545.1 Candidatus Andeanibacterium sp. | reverse complement strand
GCGAGCTCGAGCATGTTCAAATGCCCGACCACATTGCTGCTGGTATAGGCGTGCGGGTTTTCAAGCGAATAGCGCACCCCGGCCTGCGCGCCGAGATGGACGATGCGCTCGAAGCGCTCGCTTTCCAGCGCCCCGGCGAGCGAGGCCATGTCGGCAAAGTCGAGTTTGCGAAAGGCAAAGGCATTGCCCGCGGTGCGCTCGAGCAGGTCGAGCCGCGCCTGCTTCAGCGCCGGGTCGTAATAGTCGTTGAGATTGTCGATCCCCAGCACTTCGTCGCCGCGCAGGGTCAGCGCACGCGCCAGCGCCGCGCCGATAAAGCCCGCCGCCCCGGTGACGAGGACCCGCATGGCCGCGTCAGCCTCCGTCGCTCAGGAATTCATAACGGAAGGCATCGCCGTCGCGCTTCACCATCCCGGCCGATGACCGGCGGAAATGCGCCGGGAAGCACACGATGTCGGTATCGGCGACCTCGTCCATGGTCCGCTTCCTTGTCTTGCAGGCCTCGGCACCGTCGGCATCGAAGGCGAAGGGCAAATCGTGGCGGATCAGCTGGACCGGGTGGTGGATCACATCGCCCCAGAACATGCCCGGCGGCCCGCCGGCCTGGGCGTTGACGGTGCAGCAGCCGGGAGAGTGGCCGGGGGCAGGCTGGAGCCACACCCCGTCGCCGATCTCGCGATGGACCACGAGGTCTTCGTCGACGATCTCGCCCTGGCCCTTTTCCATCACCGGGACGATCGAATCGAGGAATGACTGGTAATGCAGGTCCTCGCCTTCCGGATTGTCCTTGAAATAGTCGAAATCCTTGCGGCTGAAGAGGTAGCGCGCCTTGGGGAAGGTCGGCACCCATTTGCCGTTCTCGAGCTGGGTATTCCACCCGACATGGTCGAAATGAAGGTGGGTGCACATCACCAGGTCGATATCTTCCGGTGCGAAGCCCGCACGGCGCAAATTTCCGAGATAGTCGGTATCGAGCATATGCACTTCGGGCAGCAACCGGTCCTTGTGATTGCCGCAGCAGGTATCGACCAGGATCGTCAGGCCGCCGATCTCGATCACCCAGCTATGGACCGAAAAGGTCATGAAGCTGGTCTCGGGTTCGGCGGTGATTTCATCGGGCTGGTTGTACCATTGCATCAGCCGCTTGAGGTCGTCGGCGGTCGTGCCGGGCAACTGGCCCAGCAGCGGCACCGGGCTATCCATCTCGTGGACCTTGTGCACCCGCATATCGCCGAGCTCGATTGGCTTCATCGCATCACTCCCTGTTGCACTATCCATAAGGATGCGGCGGCGAAGGTCGAGGGGATTCGCCCTTTCCAGAGTCCCTTCGATCTGTTTATGTGAATTGGAATGCACAAGTCAGGGAGGGACGAATGGCTTTCGGGATTGGCAGGCGGATTGAGGCGAGGCTTCTGGCATGCGCCGGACTTGGTGCGGCGATGCTTGCCTATTCGGGAGGCAGCGCGACAGCGGTCGAAACCGAAATCCCCCAGACCAATCTTTATTGGGGCGATGTCCACCTGCACACGAACCATTCGCTCGACGCCTATATCACCGACAACCGGACGGTTACGCCCGACATGGCCTATCGCTATGCCCGCGGCATCCCGATCGAACAGCCGGGGCTCGATCGCAAGATCCAGATCCGCCGCCCGCTCGATTTCATGGCGGTAACCGACCATGCTGAAATGATGGGCATCTTCACCCTGCTCAACCGCGCGGACGAGACGCTCACCTCCACCCCCTGGGGGCGCAAGGCGCTGGCGGCCCACATTGCAGATCCAGGCCGCAACGGGGCGATGAGCGTCACCACTGCAGGCATGGCCGGTCCGCCGGCGCCCGAGCTGCAGGAAATGATGAGCCAGATCTATTCCGACGCTGTGCGGAGCACATCCTGGGCGGTCGAGATCGAGGCCGCCGAAAACAATTATCGCCCCGGCCAGTTCACCACCCTGTTCGGTTGGGAATGGACCTCGGTGGTCGATGGCGGCAAGAATTTGCACCGGGTCGTGCTGGCCAATACCGATAGCGAGGGCGCGAGCAGTTTCATCCCCTATAGCAGCCAGGACAGCCAGCGGCCGGAGGATCTGTGGTCGTGGCTGGGGGCAACCAAGGACCGCACCGGCATCGATTTCCTGGCCATTCCGCACAATTCGAACATTTCGGGCGGACTGATGTTCGAGCTGACCGACAGCGACGGCGAACCGATTTCGGCCGCCTATGCCCAGCAAAGGCAGACCTGGGAACCGCTGGTCGAAGTGACCCAGGCCAAGGGCACGTCCGAGACTTCCCCGGAAATTGCCCCCAATGATGAATTCGCGGCGTTCGAAATCCGTCGCAAGCTGCTGATCGGCACCCCGATCACGCCCGAACCGGCGGACTATGCCCGGTCGGCCTTGCGGCAAGGGCTCGAACTCCAGCGCCGCACCGGGATCAATCCCTACAAGTTCGGCTTGATCGGCTCGACCGACAGCCACACCGGCCTCAGTTCGGTGCAGGAATCCGATTTCTACGGCAAGCTGGTCTCCGACATTCCCTTGAGCAAGCACCGCACCGCGCCCGGCGAACGCCCGGTGATCTTCCCGGCCTGGGAGATGGGTGCATCTGGCCGGGTCGCGGCCTGGGCCACGGAGAATACCCGCGAGGGCATTTTCGCCGCGTTCAAGCGCAAGGAAGTTTACGCCACCACCGGTCCGCGGATTGCATTGCGGATGTTCGGCGGGTTCAATTTCTCGGCAGCCGATGCCGATGCCAGGGATATCGCCGCGATCGGCTATGCGAAGGGCATCCCGATGGGCGGGGATCTTGCCTATGCTCCTGCGGGCAAGGCACCGGGTTTCCTGATCCACGCCGCGCGCGATCCGCTCTCGGGCAATCTCGACCGGGTCCAGGTGATCAAGGGCTGGATCGATCGCCACGGCGAAACCCACGAGAAGATTTTCGAGGTCGCCTGGTCGGGCGATCGCGAGCTCGATCGCGACGGGAAACTGCCTGCGGTCGGCAACACGGTCGATCTCGCAACCGGGTTGTGGACCAACACGATCGGCTCGGTCCAGCTGGCGACGGTCTGGACCGATCCCGAATTCGATCCGCGCCAGGCTGCCTTCTATTACGTCCGCGTGCTCGAGATCCCGACGCCGCGGCATTCGCTGTTCGACGCCATCGCGCTGGGGATCGATGTCGCAGCGACCGGCCAGCCGGCCACGATCCAGGAACGCGCCTATTCCTCGCCGATCTGGTACACCCCGGCAGGTTGACGGCTTGGATTGACGGACCGCACCGATGGACTTTGCCCGCGGGATCTTGCGCGATCCGTTGATCCATTTCCTGATCGCCGGGGGTATCCTGTTCGCATTGTACGGGCTGATCGGGCCGGGTGACCGCCGCACGCAGGACGAGACCACCATCGTCGTCGACGAAGCGACGCTGGTCAATTTCATGCAATATCGCTCGCAGGCCTTCGAGCCCGGCTATTTTGCGGCCGCCTACAAGGCGATGTCGCCCGATGAACGCCAGCAATTGGTCGACTCCTATGTCAGGGAGGAAGCCATGGCGCGCGAGGCGCGGGCGATGGGGCTCGACGAGGCGGATTTCGTCATCCGCCAGCGCCTGATCCAGAAGATCCTGTTCCTCGTCGATGGCCTGGCGGTTGACATCGAGCCGCCGGGCGACCGCGAGCTTGAGGACTATTTCGCGGCGAATGCCGAGCAGTACCGCAAGCCGGCCGAAGCCAGTTTCACCCATGTGTTCGTGGATGACGAGATTGCCCATCCGGGCGGCGGCGAGCAGGAAGCGCGGCGTATCCTGGCGCGGCTCAACGCACGCCAGGCGGGCTTCAACGACGCCCCGCAATTTGGCGACCGCTTTCCCTATCTCCAGAACTATGTCGGCCGCTCCGAGCAATTCATCGCCAACCAGTTTGGGTCGGCCTTTGCCGAAGAGCTGATGAAGCTGAGCCCGTCGGCGAGGTGGCAAGGGCCGATCCGCTCGCAATTCGGCTGGCACGTCGTGCTGCTGACCGAGCGGAGCGCAGCCGGGTCGCCGAAATTCGATGAGGTCCGGCAGCAGGTGCTGAGCGACTACATGGCCGAAAAGACCGGCGAGGCGCGCGATGCTTCGATCGCCGATCTGGTCGAGCATTATGACGTCAGGATCGAACTGCCCGACGGCGCCCTGCCGGAGAGTGGCGGTGATTAGCGTCATGAAAGCGGCCTTGGGCTCGCTGGCCGCCTTGCTGCTGTTCATCCTTGCCGCTCCCGCATTTGCGCATGATGCGCGGCCGCTCGCCATCACGATCACCGAACAGCAGAACCACCGCTACCTGGCACAGCTGCGCGTTCCGCCGAGCGTCGCCTACGACAACCAGCCATCGCTCGCATGGCCGGAGAATTGCACGCCGGCGCTCGACGAGGAGGGCCAGCCGATGCCGGTTATCGGCGGGCGGCAGGTGGTGACCTGCGAGGGCGGGCTTGCGGGGCGCGAACTGTCGATCGGTTACGCGATCTACAATCCTTCGCTCGCAACCTTGTTCAGGCTCGAACTGCGCGATGGCTCGGTGATTACCCAGCTGCTGACCCCCGACCAGCAGCACTGGACCGTCCCGCAGGAACCCAGCCTGCTGCAGGTGGCGCAGGATTATCTCCAGCTCGGGATCGCGCATATCTGGACCGGGATCGATCATTTGCTGTTCGTGGCGGGGCTGTTGCTGCTGGCGGGGACCATGCGCCGCGTGCTGTTGGCGGTGACCGGTTTCACCATCGCCCATTCGCTCACCCT
Organism: Candidatus Andeanibacterium sp.; assembly: GCF_057143545.1. Lineage (NCBI taxonomy): Bacteria > Pseudomonadati > Pseudomonadota > Alphaproteobacteria > Sphingomonadales > Sphingomonadaceae > Candidatus Andeanibacterium > Candidatus Andeanibacterium sp. Next base: position 492 of record NZ_DBNHSF010000213.1, on the reverse strand, counting down.
GTCGCTCGCCGCGCTCGACCTCGTGCGGCTGCCGATCGCCCCGGTCGAAGCGGTGATCGCGCTTTCGATCCTGTTCCTTGCGCGGGAGATCGTCGCTCCTCATCCCGACGGCCTCGCCGCGCGGCATCCGATCCTGGTCTCCTCGAGCTTCGGCCTGCTCCACGGTTTCGGATTTGCCGCGGTGCTGCAGGAAATCGGATTGCCCCGGGGCGAGCTGGCCACCGGGCTGTTGTCATTCAACATCGGGGTCGAGATCGGCCAGATCCTGTTCATTGCGGCGGCGCTGGCGGCGTTCTGGGCTGCGAGAAAGGCGTTGCGCCTGCCCCACAGTCTCTCTTTCGAGATCGAGGGGAGATTGCGGCTGGTTGCCGGTTATGCGCTGGGCATCCCGGCCGCCTATTGGTTCATCGAGCGGTCGCTGCCAATCTTTGCGTAGCTCGCGCCAGCCCGCCCGACGCTGTCCGGTGACAATGGTTCTTGGGGACTGGTGCG
>NZ_DBNHSF010000212.1:0-5952 GCF_057143545.1 Candidatus Andeanibacterium sp. | reverse complement strand
TGCGCAGCGATCCGCAAAAGCGCGCGGCGATGACCGACGATGCGCTCATGACCGCTGCCCAATCCTCCAAGGCCTGGCCGTTCCAGGAAGCGCAGCGGCTTGTGAAGCGCTTCCCGGGCGGCAAGCGTGACGGCGAGGGCAGGCTCGTGCCGGTGGTGTTCGAGACCGGCTATGGCCCATCCGGCCTACCGCATATCGGCACATTCCAGGAAGTGCTGCGCACCACCTTCGTCCGCCGCGCTTACGAGGTGCTGACCGGCGGGCATCCCACGCGGCTGATCGCGTTCAGCGACGACATGGACGGGCTGCGCAAGGTTCCGGACAATGTCCCCAACCAGGAGTTGCTGGCGGAGAACCTGCACAAGCCGCTGAGCCGCATTCCCGATCCGTTCGATAAGGGCCACGAGAGCTTTGCGCATCACAACAACCGGATGCTGCGCGAATTCCTTGACCGGTTCGGCTTCGATTACGAATTCGTCGCCGCCTCGGACCGCTACAATTCGGGCGCGTTCGACGATCAGCTGAAAAACGTGCTGCGAAATTTCGACGCGATCATGGACGTGATGCTGCCGACCCTGCGCGAAGAGCGCCGCATGACCTATTCGCCGGTCCTGCCGATCAGCGCGAAGACCGGCCACGTGCTGCAGGTGCCGGTCGCAGTGGTCGATGCCGAAGCGGGCATCGTCCGCTTCGAAGACCAGGGCGAAACGGTCGAACAGTCGATCCTTGGCGGCCAGTCCAAGCTGCAATGGAAGGTCGACTGGGCGATGCGCTGGGTCGCGCTCGGCGTCGATTACGAGATGTGCGGCAAGGACTTGACCGACAGCGTCACGCAATCGGGCCGGATTGCGAAGATTCTCGGCGGGCACAAGCCCGAAGGGATGATCTACGAATTGTTCCTCGACGAGAAGGGCGAGAAGATTTCCAAGTCCAAGGGCAATGGCCTGACGATCGAGGAATGGCTGACCTATGGCAGCGAAGAGAGCCTCGGACTGTACCTCTATCGCGAGCCCAAGAGCGCCAAGCAGCTTCACATCGGCGTGATTCCGCGCGCGGTCGACGAATATTGGCAGTTCCGCGCGAAGATCCCCGAACAGCCGCTCGAACAGCAGCTTGGCAATCCGGCCTGGCACCTGCTGCGCGTCAATGGCTATCACGGCGGGGATGGCGATGCGCTGCCGGTAACTTACGGGCTGCTGCTCAACCTTGTCGGTGTGCTTGGCGCCGACGCCAGTCACGCGCAGGTGTGGAACTATCTCGGCAACTATATCCACGATCTCGATCCCGCGCATCATCCGGACCTTGAAGCGCTGATCGACCGCGCGCTCGCCTATAATCGCGATTTCATCGCGCCGACGCTCGAGTTCCGCGCTCCGGCGCCCAACGAGGCCGAAGCGCTCAAGGCGCTCGATGCGCTGCTCGCTGTGACGGCGCCAGACGCCAGCGCGGAAGACCTGCAGACCGAGATCTACGAGATCGGCAAGGACCCTGCCTTCGGCTTCGAGAATTTGCGCGACTGGTTCAAGGCGCTCTACGAGACCCTGCTCGGCTCCTCGCAAGGACCGCGGATGGGGAGCTTCATTGCACTCTACGGGATCGACAATACCAGGAAACTGATTGCCCAGGCGCTCGCCCGCGCCTGATCATCCGTCCGCCGCATCAGCCCCATTTGCGGGTGCGATACCATTTGGTGATGATGTATTTCTCGCCCGCCACCACCGGCGTGGCCGCATGCAACGTGGCGATATTTGGCGTGCCGTCGGGGGTCGCGTTGTTCCACAGGAGGAGCACGCCGGTCTTGGGCTGGATCGAAAGCCCGAGCTCGACGAAATCGGTCGTTCCGCCGTCCTCGACAGGGTTGAGATAGACCATCGCGGTCCAGCTGCGTTGCCCGCCGCGCTCGGCCTCGTTCGGCCAGTAATCGGCGTCGGTATAGAACCAATCGCAATGGGCGCGAAACTCCTGACCGGGCAAATAGCGTTGGCCCTGGATCGTTTCGCCGAACGAGGGATCGATGCCCAACAGGTCGTTGAAGCGCCGCTCGATCTTGCGCACGAACGGGTCCCACGGATCGACATCGCCCGAATAGGACGTGCGGAAAGCGGAAGAATAGCTGGCCGAGAAAGCCTTCGACGGCTTGGCGACCTGGTCGATCAGCCCGCGCATCCTGGCGCATTCGGCCTCGCTCATGAATTCGCCTAGCGCGAACAGTTCGGCCTTTTCGGTCGGCATGCGGTAGATCGTGGGATGCGCCTCGATCCGCTGGCGTACCTGTTCGCCGACGCGGACAAGAGCGGCCTTGTCGGGATTGGGAAGGTGCTTGGCGTAAGGGCGCTTGCTCATCGCTGCCGCTCTTTACTCAAGCGCACCGCGCCCGCAACCCGTCGCGACAATGCGCGACTTGCCGTTTCCAGCGGGATGGCTAGGCTGCGCGGCGGAGAGGAGACCTGTAATGCAGCAAGTGAGATATTCGGGGGTCGCAATGCTCCTGCACTGGGCGATTGCGATTGCGGTGATCGTCAACTGGCGCATCGCCGAATATGGCGAGCACCTGCCCGACGCCCAGCGCGTCGAGGTTATGTCGAACCACATGGCGGTAGGCGTGATGATCCTGGTGCTGGTCCTGTTGCGGCTGGGCTGGCGGATCTACAGTCCACCGCCGCCGCTGTCCGCCCACATTGGCGGCTGGGAGCGGATCCTGGCGAGAACTGTCCACACGCTGTTTTACGTCCTGCTGATCGTCATGCCGCTCGCCGGATGGGTGGCGATGTCGTCATTCGGCTTCGGAGTGAATGTCTGGGGGCTGTTCGAACTGCCCGCGCTGCCGGTCTCGCAATCGCCCGACCGCGGCGAGGCGATCTTCGAGGCCCACGCAGTTGCCGGCACGATCCTGCTGGCGTTGGTCGCGATCCACATTCTCGGCGCGCTCAAGCACACATTGATCGACAAGGACGGGAATCTCTTCCGCATGCTGCCCTTCGGAACGCCGAAGGCCTGATGCGCAGCGATACGGGGCCCCTGCTGTTCGCAGGGACCCCGCCCCGCCGGTCCACTCTAACCGACGGGTAGTCGAATAGAGGGCCGGAATTACCAGAAGAAGTCGTAGATCACGTCGACCACTTCGCCGGTGTAGATGTCCACCAGCAGCACGTCGTCGTAATAGCGGACCCAGCGATAGGGGCCGTAGACTTCGGGCAGGCGATAGCGCCAGGGATCGTCGATCCAGTAGCGGCTCGCGAAGAACAGCGAATCGAGGAAATAGCCGATGCTCAGCCGCCGGTAGTAATAGTTGCGATAGGGCGCGTAATAGAATCCGATGTGGAAGATGCTCCGGTTGCGGTCGCGATAGCGGTGCCAATCGTAGCGATCGCTGTCGCGCCACCGGCGGTCCCAGCGGCGATAGTCACGGCTGCCGTCGCGATAACCGTCGCGATAGGACCCGTTGCGGTCGCTGTAGGATTGGTTGCGGTCGCGGTCGGAATAGGAGCGATTGCGATCGCCGTCGCGATAATTGCGGTTGCGCTCTTCGGTGATCCGGCTCACCCGGGCGCGTTCGCGATCGCTAAGCTGGTCGCCGAAGCGCCGTTCGGCATAGCTGTCGCGAGTCGATGCGCGGCTTGTGGTGCGGTCCGAATCATCGGCCCGGCGGGCAGTATAGGTCCGGTTGCGATCACCGTCCGAATAGGAGCGGTTGCGCGTGCTCCGCTCGGCCCGGCTGTCGCCCGTGCCGCGCGCGCCTTGCGCGGATCGCGTCTCGACCCGCGAGGCGGGAACATCCACCCGCCGGGGCGGAGTATAGCTCGATTGCCGGTTCGACGATTGCGAACTCCGCGATTCCGCACTCCTGGATTCCGACCGGCGCGAATCCCCGTCATCCGAACGCGAGCTGCGGCTCGAACGGGTCGACCGGTCCGATCCGCTCGACCGCTCGGACCGCGCCGAGCGGCGATCGTTGTCGCGCTGCGACCAGCCTTCGCGATCCTGGGCCACGGATTGAGCGGGGAGGGCAGTTGCGGCCAATGCGGCAGCGATCGCGGCAAGCCCACTCGACTTGAGCAAGTGTGAAAGTCTCATGCGGTCATCCTTCCATCCTGCCGCAGAGTGGGATGCGGCGATATTGTTGGGAGGTGATATGGGAATCGGCCTGACGCGAAGGTGAACCGGACTGTAAGGCTTTTGTTCAGGTTTATTCGTCCCAGCATGAACGCTGAGTGGTCGAAGACGAAGCAATTCCGCCATTTGAGAACGCGCCGATCGATTGGAGACCGGGCTCCGGTAACCATTGCCCGGCTTGGCCAGGCTCGGAAATTGAGGAATTGTTCACCCTGTGACGTTAACTGAGGCAGCCCGAATCAGGATAACAATAGAGGGTTGCAGGGGATGACCGGATACAGGACCGTCCTGTTGCTGTCGGACAATTCCGGCGAGGACTACATCGCGCGCATCCGTTCGGGTGCGAGCCGGACATGCAGCGCCGCGGGCTTCGCGCTCAACTCGACCAATGTCTATGGCCAGGACCAATCGCTCGAAGTCATCGTGAAGGAAACCGAGCATGCCGGCCTGATCCTGACGCCGCCGGTCAGCGATGACCGGCACATCCTCTCGTTGGTCGAACGGCGCAGGCTGCCCTATGTCCGGATTGCTCCCTTGCTCGATCCCGACCGGGGCGACATCGTCAGCATGGACGAATTCGAGGCGGCATCGGCAGTGACACGGGTGCTGACCGCGCGCGGCCACCGGCGGATCGCGATCATGCGCGGTCCAAATGTCCATCTCGTCAGCATGCGCCGTTATAACGGCTATGCAAATGCACTCGGCGAAAAGGGAATGCGGGTCGATCCGGCGCTGGTGGTGCAGGGCGATTTCACTCGCGAATCCGGTCGCGCGCTGGCCGGCAGGCTGTTCGAGGCCAAGCCGACAGCGATCTTCGCCAGCAATGACGAGATGGCCGCGGGCATCATCGATGCCGCGCAGGACGCCGGAATCGCCATCCCGCAAACCATTTCGATCGTCGGCTATGACGACAACGCGGTGGCATCACGGGTCCGCCCGCGTCTTACCACCGTGCGCCAGCCGCTCGAGCAGATGGGCGAAGCGGCCGGCAGGCTGCTGGCCGCGCGGCTGGCCAGTCCCGGAAAGGCGAAGGAGCACACCGTGGTCCCGTTCGAGATTATCGAGCGGGAATCGGTCGCCGATTGCAAGGCTGAAGCGGCTACGAGCTAGTCGGCTTGTTGCAGGCAGGAACGCCTCCAACCCGCCCACTTCGTCATGCCTCACTTGACAGTCAATGTGTCATGCGATACATGACACTCGATGGAAATCGAGAGCATCCGGCATAAGGCTCTGCGGCGTTTTGCGGAAGCCGGTAATGCCAAGGGTGTGATCGAGCCGCAGCGGGTTGCCGACATGCTTCATTTGTTGCGGTTTGCAGCAGGATTTGACGATCTGAATATACCGCCCAATTTCGGGTTTCACCCGCTCACCGGAGACCGGAAAGGCACATTTGCCATGACCGTCACAAGGAATTGGCGACTGACATTCACCAAGGTCGACGAGCGAACCATCGCCGACCTCGATCTGGAGGATTATCACTGATGGGTATCGAACTGCACCCTTCGATTGTTTCGCATCCCGGCCCGTGGATGCAGCGCAATTTCCTCGAGCCATACAATATCTCGGTGACCGAGATGGCGAAGCATGTCGGTGTAAGCCGTCAGAATATGAGCACTCTCTTGAATGGTCGCGCCGCGATGAGCGCCATGATGGCGCTGCGCTTCGAAAAAGCCTTCGGCATCCGCGCGCAGACGTTGCTAGCGATGCAGGTCGGCTATGACCTCGCTCAGGTGCAGTTGAGCGGGAAGGAACCGGATGTGAAGCGGATGGAGGTGGCTTAGCCACAACGTTGGTCATCCCGGACCTGTTCCGGGATCCAGCTTTGTTCGGGTCCGGCGC
>NZ_DBNHSF010000211.1:0-19496 GCF_057143545.1 Candidatus Andeanibacterium sp. | reverse complement strand
GCCGCCAGCGATCGAGCGCCAGCTGCCTCAGCCAGATCGCGAGGATGCGGCGGGGCATGGCGGTCAGGCACGCGCCCTCTCCCCTTGAGGGGAGAGGATAGCGCAGCTTGCTCCGCAGGAGCTAGCGGAGTTTGGAGAGGGGTTTGCAGCAGTCGAGAGGGCGGATCTCTCCTCTCCAACTTCGGCTAGGCCCTTATTGGGCCAAGCCTTCGTATCCTCTCCCCTCACGGGGAGAGGGCCATGTACCAGATTCCCGCCCTCGTTCCGCAAAATCCATTGTCCTTGCCGGTGGCCCCGGGCGCGGAACAATTCGGCCTGCCAGGCAGGCGCGCCGGGCGCCGCCTCGTTCCAGCGCGGGCGCGACGATGGGGCAGAGCGGATGTCCCAGCGCATCCGGGCGGAGGAGAGGTCGCGCTCGGCATCGTGACGGATGAGGAACAGCGGCACGCCGTGCTTCTCGGCCGCGAGCGACAGCCGCCGCGACGCCGTCAGCCCGAGCGCCCGGGGATTGCCGGCAAGCTCCCCGATCACGCAGGCAAGCTCGCGGCAGCGCAGCCCTTCCTCGAGCGCGAACAGCGCATCTTCCGGGCTCCTGGCCGCGACATGCACCAGCCTGGCGCGCAATTGCGGCGGCAGGCCGGGGCGATAGGGCCGCCCGGTCAGGCGCAGCGAAGCCCGGTCCTGCACCCATAGCAGCCAGCGCCGGTCGTCCGCGTCCAGCCCCTGCGCCTGCAAACCGTCAAGCGCCAGCGCCAGCGCCGCCGCCGCCCCGCCCGCCTCACGGCTCGAAGCGAAGAGCTCGCTGTGCCGGGCGGGCGCAAGCCCGGGGCGCCAGTTGGCGCTGGAAAGAGGAACAGTAGAACTCATATGTTCTACTTATGTTCTCAATTGCAGCGATTCGCAATGACCGATCAGACTCCCCCGATCCTTTCCCATGCTCGTTCGAGCGAGGCCGGATCGAGCGAAATCCCCAACGCGTCCGTCACCAGGCCGGAAAACTCCTCCAGACTTTCCAGTTCGCGAGCTTCGACGCCCTCGGGGCCCGAAACCGTCAGGTTGCGGTCGAACAAGCCATAGCGAAGCGGACCCGCCCACGCCCCGGCCAGCAGGTGAAACCCGAACGGCGCCTCGCTCCAGGTCGCACAGAAATGGTTGGCCGCGGCGATCTCCTGGTCGGTCACGCGCGCGCCGTCGAAAGCATACAGCTGGAGCCAGTCCTGCCCGTCGCGCCGCTCGAGCACGGTCTCGCCCCGCCCGGCATCCTCGACCAGCCGGAAAATCCCGCTCGGCGTCTCCTGCGGTTCACTCCGATCCAGCCGCAGCGGATGGAGCGATCCGGGTCCACCGAACCCGGCATCGGCGAGCCAGGCCTCGCCATCGAGGTCGACCCGCAAGGCGAGGTGGCTGCGCGCGCCTTCGGGACCCATCCGCATCCGCACCCGCGCAAGCATCCGCCGCGTCGAAAAGCCTACGGATTTGAGCGCCGCCTCGAACAGGCCGTTCTGCTCGAAGCAATATCCGCCGCGCCCCTGCCCGACGATCTTGGCGAACACGTCGCCGACTTCCAGCGACGGAACCCTGCCCAGCAGCGGATCGAAATTCTCGAACGGAACGCTTCGCATATGCGCTTCCTGCAGCGCGTGCAGGCCGGCCGCGTCGCGCGAAACATCGGAAAGCCCAATCCGCCCGAGATAGGCTGCAAGATCGAAACTCATAAGCGAAAGAACCTATTCGTCCGGATCGCCCGGAACCGGAACTCCGGGCAAGGGTGCCACCGCCACTGGCGGCACATCCGGATCGAGTTCGTGAACCTCGACAAATCCACGCCCGACATGGCTGTGGCTGCGGCCATAGAGGAAATAGATCACGATCCCGATCACCAGCCAGAGCGGCAGGAACAGCATCGCCGCATAGGGCAAGTTGAGGAACAGGAAGATACACCCGCCGATCGTCAGCGGGCCGATCAGCGCCAGCGCGGGCACCCTGAAATGACGCTTGCGAGCGGGATCCGACCGGCGCAGCAGCATCACTGCGACCGCCACCATGGTGAAGGCGTAAAGCGTGCCCGCGTTCGAGATATCGGCCAACTGCCCAACCGGAAAGAACGCCGCGCCGGTGCCGACTACCAGCCCGGTGATCGCGGTCACCACATGTGGAGTCTTCCACTTCGGGTGGACGGTGGCCAGCTTCTCGGGCAGCAACCCGTCGCGCGCCATCACGAAAAAGATGCGCGTCTGTCCGAACAGCAGCACAAGGATCACCGATGGCAGGGCCAGGAACGCCGCAATGCCGAGCATGTTGCCGACCGAAGAAAAGCCAATCATGCGCAACACATGTGCCAACGCCTCGTTGGAGCAGACCAGTGCCTCGGCATGTTCGGGGAGCGCGCATTGCCGCGCCAGTTCGGGCGATCCGGTTTCGAGCGGCATCCCGCCCGCGCCCATGATCGGCTGGCCGCCGATCGTGCCGATCGCCCCTGCAGCGACTACGATATAGAACACGGTGCAGAACAGCAGCGATCCGACGAGGCCGAAAGGAACGTTACGCTGCGGGTCCCTGGTTTCTTCGGCCGCGGTCGAAACCGCATCGAACCCGACATAGGCGAAAAAGATCGTCGCCGCCGCGCCGACCGCTCCAACCCCTGTGCCGAAGCCGCCGAACACCCCGGCGGGCAGGAAGGGGTTGAACCTGTCGAGTTCGACCTGCGGGATCGTCAGCACAATGAAGGCGGTCAGTGCCGCCACCTTGATCGCCACCAGCGCGGCATTGACCCGCGCGCTTTCGCTGGTGCCGATCATCAGCAACCCGGTCACCAGCAGCGCGATGGCCAGCGCCGGGAGGTTGATCAGCCCGCCTTCCGCCCCGCCCAAAGCGAGCGGCCCGGCGCTGAGCCAAGCCGGCAGGTCTATTCCCATGAACTGGTGCAAAATCGTGCCGGTGAAATAGCCCGACCAGCCGACCGAAACCGCCGCCGCCGCTATGGCGTATTCCATGATCAGCGCCCAGCCGACCGTCCAGGCGAGGAACTCGCCCATGGTCGCGTAGGAATAGGTGTAGGCGCTACCGGCGACCGGGATCATTGCCGCGATCTCAGCATAACACAGGGCCGCCACAATACAGACCAGCCCGGCGATGGCGAATGCCAGCATCAGGCCGGGCCCGGCCTTTTGTGCGCCAGCCGCGGTTAGCACGAAAATCCCGGTGCCGATCACGCAGCCGATCCCGAGCAGCATCAACTGCACCCCGCCGAGCGAACGGTGGAGCGACTTCTTTTCGGCGGTGGCAAGGATGGCGTCGAGCGGCTTTATGCGGGCAAAGGGCATTGGAAATTAACTCCCCGGCCCGTGCGCGACTCGATGCGTTCTGCCAGCCGATCCTCCGGTGATATTCACTTTCCGATAACCCGCAATCAGGAAAGCAGCCACGGAAACAGGCCGAACAGCAGGATCAAACCAACGCCGATCGGAGCCAGCCAGGCAACCAGGAAGCGCCACAGCACAAGCATGCCGCCCGAAAGGCCGCTCTCGGCCGCAACGATCTTGCGGTCGGCCACCCAGCCGACAAAGATCGCCGAACCAAGGCCGCCAAGCGGCAACCCGATCTTTCCCGTGATGTCGTCGATCGAATCCAGAATATCGGCGTCGGCGAAGGCCGCCCAGAACCACAATGGGCGCACATCCGACCAGACATTATATCCCAGCGCACAGGCCACCCCGATCAGGAACGCGGTCATTCCGGCCAGGACTGCCGCGGGTTTGCGCGCCAGCCCGAAACGCCGCATCAGCCAGGCCACCGGGCCTTCGAGCAAGGCGATCGAACTGGTCAGCGCGGCAAAGAAGATCAGGATGAAAAACAGGAAACCGACCAGGGCGCCAGCGGGCATCTGCTGGAACGCAACCGGCAAGGTCTGGAACACCAGCCCCGGTCCGCCGGCAGGATCGAGCCCGGCGCTGATCACGATCGGGAAAATCATCAGCCCGGCCAGAAGCGCCACTCCGGTGTCGACTGTCGCAATGATCGCCGCGGTGGGCGCGAGCCGCACATCGCGCGGGACATATGATCCATAGGTGATCAGCAAGGCGCCGCCGATACTGAGCGAAAAGCAGGCCTGCCCGAGCGCGTCGTTCAGCACGGAAGGCGTCAGTTTGCCGAAATCGGGTGTGAACAGGAACGAGAAGGCCGCCGCCATGTCGCCGGTAAACCCGCCATAGACCGTCAGCAGCAGCAACAACACGAAGAAGGTCGGCATCATCCATTTGGCGGCCCATTCGATTCCCCCGGTTACGCCTACCGCGACGATCGCCAGCGTCACCGCCATGAAGATCCCGTGCTGCAATATCAGCTGGCCGGGACTGGAGAACAAATCTCCCATCATGCCGGTCACCTGCTCCTGGCTCATGTGGTCGAAGGCCGGCGCGAACGGCTGGAAAGCAAACACGGCAGAGAGAAAATCCGCCCCGCTGACCCACACATAATAGAGCACCCACCCGGCCACGACCGAATAGAAGGACAGGATCAGGAACATCGTGATTGTGCCGATTGCGCCAAAAATGCGCCAGTTCCGGCTCTTTCCGGATATTTCCGCGACCTCGGCAATCGAGCCTGGAGCGTCGGGATTGTGCCCGCCCGCCCGCCCGACGAGAATCTCGGAAAGCACGATCGGCAGCCCGATCAGCGCGACGCACAAGATATAGACCAGCACGAAGGCCCCGCCGCCATTCTCGCCAGCCAGGGTCGGGAAGCGCCAGATATTGCCGAGACCGACCGCCGATCCGATTGCGGCAAGGAGGAAAGCGGTCCGCGACGACCATTGCTCGACAACGCCCTGACCGCCAGCCGCCATGCCCTGAACTCCCCTTGTTCGCCATTCGGACCCAATCGCGTGGTCTTGCAATGAATCGGCCTCAACGTCGAGACTGCTTTCCCAAGCCTTCCCCAGCGGTTAGAAGGCCCACAATGTCCACCACCTACAAGCTCGACACCTCGACCAGCCGGGCGCATCCGACGCCGCAGCCCCTGCGGCGGCTCACCGTGCCGGAGATCCAGCGGCGCAAATTCGACGGCAGGACCGAACAGCCGTTGGTGGCGCTCACCGCCTATACCGCCCGGCAGGCCCAACTGCTCGACGAACATTGCGACATTCTGCTGGTGGGGGATTCGCTCGGCCAGGTGATCTACGGGCTCGATTCCACCCTGCCGGTCACGCTCGACATGATGTGCAACCATGGCGCGGCGGTGGTCCGCGGCAGCTACCACAGCGTCGTCGTCGTCGATATGCCGTTCGGCAGCTACGAGCAAAGCCCCGAGCAGGCTTACGCTTCCGCCAGCCGGGTGATGGCCGAGACCGGCTGCGCCGCGGTCAAGCTCGAAGGCGGGCAGGCGATGGCTGAAACCATAGCCTTCCTCAGCCAGCGCGGGATCCCGGTGATGGCCCATGTCGGCCTGACCCCGCAGGCGGTCAACGCCCTGGGCGGCTATGCCGCACGCGGGCGCAGCCAGGAAGAGCACGAGAAGATCATTGCCGACGGCAAGGCCGTGCAGGATGCGGGAGCCTTCGCGGTTGTGATCGAAGGGGTGATCGAACCGATCGCCATTGCGCTGACCCAAACGCTCGAGATCCCGACCATCGGGATCGGCGCGTCGGCGCAATGCGACGGACAGGTGCTGGTAACCGAAGACATGCTCGGCATGTTCGAGCGGGTGCCGCGCTTCGTGAAGCGCTACGCGGAGATCGCCGAAACCATTTCGGGCGCGGCCGCCAGATATGCCGGGGAGGTCCGCTTGCGCGCCTTCCCCGGTCCCGACCAGACCTACCAGCCAAAAAGCTGATCCCATCCATGTTCCAGTTCTATCGTTTCTCGTTCGTCTTCACGTTCATCTGCCTGGTGCTCGGCGCCTGGTATGGCTGGGTCAGCAGCGGCACGATCGCGGGCACCGCTCAGGTCCTCTGGATCATCGTGGTCCTGTCGATCCTCGAGATTTCGCTGAGCTTCGACAATGCCGTGGTCAACGCCTCGGTGCTCAAGGAGATGGACGAGGTCTGGCAGCGGCGCTTCCTGCTGTGGGGCATCGCCTTCGCGGTATTCGGGATGCGGATCGTGTTTCCGCTGGCGATCGTCGCGATTGCCGCCGGGCTGGGCCCGGTCGATACGGTCAGGCTCTCGCTCACCGACCCGCAGGAATATGAGCGGATCGTTTCCTCGGCCAATGTCGGGATCGCCGGCTTCGGCGGTGCGTTCCTCGCCATGGTCGGGCTCAAATTCTTTTTCGACGCCGACAAGGAAGTCCACTGGATCCATGTGGTCGAAAGCAAGCTGGCCGCCGTTTCGGCCGTGAAGGCGATCGAGATCGGAGTCCTGCTGTTGATCCTGTGGGGCATATCGAGCCTGCTCCAGACGGCCGATGCGCTGACTTTCCTGATCGCCGGAATCCTCGGGATCGTCACCTTCATCACGGTTGAGGCGATCAATACCGCGCTCGAGATCCACGAGGAAAGGCGCAAGCTCGCGGGAGCCGCGATGCGATCGGGGCTTGGCGGGTTCCTCTATCTCAACGTGCTCGACGCCAGCTTCAGTTTCGACGGCGTGATCGGGGCCTTTGCCCTCTCGAACAACATGGTGGTGATTGCGCTGGGCCTTTCGATCGGCGCCATTTTCGTGCGTTCGATGACCATCCACCTGGTCAGGCGCGGAACGCTCGCCGAATATGCCTATCTCGAACACGGCGCCTTCTGGGCGATCATCGCGCTTGGCGTGATCATGCTGTTCGGTGCCGTGGCGCATGTTCCGGAAGTGATCACCGGCCTGATCGGCGCGGTGCTGATCGGCCTCTCGCTATGGTGGTCGATCCGGCACAACCGCGCCGCGCCGGCTAATCCGGGTGGGCAGCCAGGCGATTAGCCAGCGGTGCGGACAGCACCAGCTGCAACAGGTGATAGGTCAGCACCGGCAACAGGACGATTCCGGCGATGGCCGGCGGAAACAGCACTGTCGCCAGCGGCGCGCCCATCGCGATGCTCTTCTGCCCGCCGGCAAACAGCATGGCGATGCGATCCCCGCGTTTGAGCGACAAGGCGCCTCCCAACAGCCAAGCCCCACCGAATCCGACAAGCAGGAAGGCCGCCACGACGGCCACCAGCAGGAGCATGGAGGCCGGGTCGAGCATCCGCCAGATGCCCTGCTCGACCGCCGCCGAGAACGCGACATAGACCGCAATCGCGATCGAGATCCGGTCCATCCAGGTCGCGGCGCGCCTGTGTTCGCGCACGAAGCCGCCAACCCTGCCCTGGGCGATCTGGCCGATCGTGAACGGCAACAGCAGGATCAGCCCGACCTTGGCCAGTCCGCTCAGGTCGAGGCCGGCGCCCGCGCTGCCGGCCATCGCCGAGAACAGCGGCGCGGTGACGAACACCCCCATGATGTTGAGCAGGGCCGCCGCGACCACCGAGCTGGCGACGTTCCCGCCCGCCAACGAACTGTAGGCCGTCGCCGACTGGACCGTGCTCGGCAGCGTGCCGAGATAGAGGAAACCGAGCGCCAGGGTCGGCGGCAGCAACTGGTCGACCGCGAATGAAATGCCCCAGCCGGCCAGCGCCATCGCCCCGAAACACCACAGGACCAGCGGCGCAAGAAACCGCCAATTGCCGATCCCGCGCAGGACTTCGTCGCGCGGCAGGCGCAACCCGTTCAACAGGAACAGCAGGAAGATCGCCGCATTGGAGATCGTTTGCGCGACCGGTCGCGCCTCGCCCGTTACCGGCAGGTAAGTCGCCAGCAGGATCGCCAGCAGCAACAGCCGGACCATCGGGTCGAAAGCCTGGGAAACGCGCGCGAGCATGGTCTCGCCATGCCGCGCCGCTCGCAGCTTGTCGAGGGGACGCCGCCCTGCCCCCGAAAGCTCACGCGTGCAGGTCGTACTGCTTCAACAGGTCGTAGAGCGTCGGCCGGCTGATCCCGAGCAGCTTGGCCGTGCTCGAGATATTGCCTTCGCTCCGCGCCAGTGCGTGGCGGATCACCTTGCGGTCCGTCTGCTCGCGCGCGCTCTTGAGGTTGAGCGGTTGTGCATCCTCATCCTCGTCGCCTGCGAGATCGAGGTCGATTGCGTTGATCAGCTTGCCGTCGGCCATGATCACCGCGCGCTTCACCCGGTTCTCGAGCTCGCGGACATTGCCCGGCCAGGGCCAGCCGTCGATCGCCGCCAGCGCATCGGCGGCAAAGCCCTTGACCTGCGGGTTCATCTCCTTGGCAAAGCGCTTGAGGAAGGCCTTGGCCAGCAGCGTCGCATCGCCCGGGCGTTCGGCCAGGCTCGGGATCTTCACCACGATCTCGGCCAGGCGATAGAACAGGTCCTCGCGGAACCGCCCGTCGGCAATCATCGCTTCGAGATCCTGGTGGGTCGCGCAGACGATCCTGGTGTCGACTTCGATCGACTTGCGGCCCCCGATCCGTTCGATCGTGCGTTCCTGCAGGAAGCGCAGCAGCTTGACCTGCAAGGGCAGCGGAATGTCGCCCACTTCGTCGAGGAACAGCGTGCCGCCATTGGCTTGCTCGATCTTGCCCTCGGTGGTCTTGACCGCGCCGGTAAAGGCGCCCTTTTCATGCCCGAACAGCTCGCTTTCGAGCAGGTTCTCGGGGATCGCGGCGCAATTGATCGCCACGAAGGCCCCGTCGCGGCGATCGCTCGCATCGTGCACCCCCCGGGCCAGCAATTCCTTGCCGGTGCCGCTCGCGCCCAACAGCATTACCGAGACGTTGGTATTCGCAACCCGTTCGATCGTGCGCGCGACCCGGACCATTTCCGGCGCCGCGGTAATGAGCCCGCCAAGCACGGTGTTTTCCTCGCCCGCCCTGGTCTGCAGCAGCCGGTTTTCCTGCTCGATCAGGTGGAGATTGAACGCCCGGCGGACGATCAGCCCAAGCTGCTCGATATCGACCGGCTTCTGATAGAAATCATAGGCGCCCCGCCCAATGGCAGTGAGCGCGCTCTCCCGCGCGCCATGACCGGAAGCGACGATGACCTTGGTGTCGGGCTTGATCGCCATGATCTCCTCGAGCACGGCGAACCCTTCGCTGGTCCCGTCGGGATCGGGAGGAAGGCCGAGATCGAGCGTCACGACCGGCGGTTCCTCCGCCCGCAATGCGGCAATCGCCGAAGCGCGATCGCCGACGATCGTCACCTCGAAATCGTCATAGGCCCATTTGAGCTGAGCCTGCAGGCCCTCGTCGTCCTCGACTATCAGCAATCTGGGTTTGGAGTCAGCCATCACGCTACCTCGCTGGTGGGGGGCGGGTTACCGCCGGATGAACTTTCCATGCCGCTCCCGGCCTCCATCGACAGCGGCAGCCGGACAATGAAGCGGGTCCCAAGTCCCTCGCGACTCTCGACCTCGAGCCGCCCGTTCATCGAGCGGATCATTTCGCGCGCTTCGTAGGCCCCGATCCCGAAGCCGCCGGGCTTTGAGGACTGGAACGGCTTGAACAGCCGTGTGCGAACGAATTCGGGGCTCATGCCCATGCCGGAATCGACGATGTCGATCCGGCAATGGAGCCCTTCGACGACCGAACCGATGACCACAGGGCTGTCCGGGTCGCTGGCATCGATCGCGTTCTGGATCAGGTGAAGGAGCGCCTGTTCGAGCGATTCCTGGTTCACCTGCGCGACACAGGCCTGGTTCTCCGCCAGCAGCACGGGATGCTGTGGCGCCAGCCGCTGGACGATCGCCGCGATGCAGGGCGCCATTTCGACCGGCTCCGCCGCGTCGCCGCCGCCTGCTCCATAACGGCCAAGGCGGGCCAGCAATGCATTGAGCTTGTCCGAACTGTTGCGGAGCGTGACCAGCATGTCTTCCCGGAACGCTGGATTGTCGGCATGCTTTTCCGCGTTGCGGGCCAGCAGCGAAAGCTGGCTGGCAAGGTTCTTGATGTCGTGCATGACGAAGGCGATCCGCCGGTTGAATTCGTCGAAGCGATGAACTTCGCTGAGCGCTTCCTGGCCCGCCTGTTCCGACAGGTAACTCGCCAGCTGCTGGCCGACCACCCGGAGAAGGTCGAAATCCTCCCAGTCGAGCTTGCGGGCGACCGGCGGCCGCGAAAGCACGACAATCCCGACCAGCCGGTGGAAATGGAACAGCGGCACCATCGCCCAGGCCCGCCGGTCATCGAGCAGCCATTGCGGAACCTGGGCCGCCTCGCCGCGATGATCGACGCCCTGCCTGACATCGTCGAGATCGAGAATGAACCTCTCGCGGGCAAAGAATGCCACGGTTTCGGCTGCGAGAGCCTCGGCGGGAACCTCGATTTCGCGCCATTGCCAGTGCGTGTCGAGCGCCATCGCGCCCCCCTCCGCTTCCGTCAGCAGCAGGCCCGAAGGACTGTCGGTTATATCCGCGACGGCCTGGATGACACGCTCGTGCAGCGGCGCGGTCTGTTCGGTCCCCCGCGCGATCGTCTGGGTGAAGCGCAGCCATTCGGCGCGGTAGTCGTAACGATGCTGGAACAGGTGCTTGGCGAGAACCACCCGCAGCCAGCTCCGCATCCGCTTGGACGGGAGCAGCAGCAGGGCCGAGGCGCTCGCCGCGATGACGAACGCTGTCTGCACGAGGCGGGCGAAGTCGCCCCCGACATAGGAGAGCGCCTGCGCCACCAGCACCATCGCCACGAGATAGGCGCCGATCACCAGGAGCGAGATCGACTGGAAGGCGACCGACCGCGATGGCCGCAGCTTGAGGTCCTTCGAATCCCTTGCCGTACCCAAAGCGAGGAACACGGCCATGATCGGGAGAACCAGCGCCCGCAGCCCGCCCAGCGTCTCGGGAATATCGCCCGCAAGATAGGCGATGGTGTAGAAATTGAGGTCGTAGAGCCACATCGCGGCAAGAGCCGCCGTGGGCCAGCGCAGGGTCTGCCTCCCCGCGATCGATGTTCCCACGTACAAATTATGCAGCAGGACCAGCGCACCCACCGACGTGAGCAGCCGGAATGCGATCGACAGGTTGAACGCCACCTCGACCACGGCCGGATTTCCGGGAAAGCGGGTCGCCGCGAGGAGCAGCGCGATCTGCAGCAACTCGACGAAAGCGAGTGCCGCCACCACCGGCCGGATCGGTCGCACGCTGTTGTGCCGGCCGTCATTGGCGAACAGGCGATAGAGCACCCACAGCCACGCAAGATAGCTGCAGCACAAGGCCAGCAATGTCCCGGGATGGGGTCCGCCGACCGCGGGGACCGCAAGGCCCCACAGGGCGGTGATTGCGGTCGCCACCAGCACCGGCGTGCCGGCCGGGCCCAGCCGTTCGCGGCGGTTGTACAGCCAGGCGCCGTAAACCAGCAGCGAAGTCGCACCCACATAATAGAGTGCGATGACCGAGGCTTGCCAGAAGCCTTCCATCAGGCGGCCCGCTCGCACCGGATGTATGCGCGCAGGATCGCACCGCGCATCGGCGCGCTACCCCTCCGGTCGCTGACGTCCAGAATACTACTCATCGTTCCACCGGTCCCCGCAATCGCATTCCTGCGATCCTGGCCCCGGTTTAGGGACGATAGGTGAAATGTCGGTAAACTTTACAGTGTGCTTCCGGCCGCTCGCAAACCGAGGGATACGAAGGTTGATCCAGGGTTAAGGCGGGCCGGTTCGCAGTTCGCAGCCGCGCCCATGCGGACGGCTCGACCCGCTATTGCCGGGTCAGCACGAACCGCCCGGGATCCAATGCGCCGCTGCGGACCCGGCTTTTCTGGTTCCGCGCCGCCTCGATCAGGGCCTCTCGCGTCGCGAAGCCGCATCCGTTCTCGGCAATTTCGATTCCCGGAATCGCAGAGAGCGACTGGTCGCAAACCGGTTCGAATATCGTCAGCCGGTCCTCCTCCCAGGTGAGCGGCGTATACATGTATACAACGATCTCCTGACCCAGCTCGTCGAGATATTCGGACTCGCGTGCTTCGTGTTGGGCAAGGTACCAATCGTCGCCAAGACTGTAGAAGAGCGTCGGCATATAGTCGCCATCGCTACCCATAAGATAGCTGCCGTCGCCCTGCTCGAAGACATCGACCTGCTCGCCATCGGGATCGCGATAGGTTCCGGCAATCTCTATCCGGGATGCGATGGATGCATCGATATGCGGGTTCTCAGATACCCAGCACGCCGCGAGCAGCAAGGCCAGGGGCGCGAGCAGTGCCTTTCCGGCCAGCTTCCTGATTACCATGGCGATTATCCTTCGGGCGCGCGCGCTTACCGGTTCAAACGAGACGGACCGCCCGTATGGCCCAGCCTTCCTTAAGCCTGACATAATCGGCCACCAGCCCGCCTTCGCGGCGCGCATTGGCAACGCCATTGCCCTGCAGCCTCGCCATCCGGGCGATTGTTTCCTCACCCTCGACAGGATGCTCGCTCTCGACCGTGCAGGCGATCCGGTAATGCGCCGTCGATCCGTCGCCCGAAAGTTCGAGCAGGTCCGGCGCTACGGTCGGATCCACCAGCAGCCGGGCGGTATGGTCGCCGAGCTCCGGCGCCTTGCCGTCGGCAAACAGCCGGGCCGTCCCGCCTGCTCCCGCGCGATTGAATTCGCGCAGGAAATCGCGGTTGAGCGCTTCGATCGCGCGCTCGGCTTCCAGCCGCGCCAACCTGAGCCCGGTGTCGTCGGCGGCCATGACGGCTGCCGGCGTCACCACCGCCGCCACCGGTACAGCGACGATCGCACCTGTCTTGAGGAAGGAGCGGCGCGTGGTTTGGGTCGTCTTGCTCATCACTTTCCTCCCCTGGTCCGGTCGGCAAAGAAGCGGCCGACATCGTATTTCCCGGCATGGCGCAGCAATGCGGAAATCGGGCTCATGCTCAACCCGTCGGAACCGCAGTGATAGCCGATCCCGATATCGTGCATGGTCCGCAGATTGAGCAGGATGGTCCCGAGCGTGCCGTTACAGGCTTCCTCGATCCAGTAGAGGAAATAGAGCTCGTCGCGGATCTTGATCTGCGAGCCCGAACCGCACCATTCGAGGCCTGCCGCCCCGGTCGGGGTGAAGATGATCCAGCTCGTCGTCCGCGGCGTCGAATAGAGGTGCATCGAGGTGAGACCGGGCTGGTAGCTGAAGGTGATGCAGCGCCCGAGCATGTCCTCGGTGAATTCGTGCCGCCGCACGCCCGGATCGGGCACCCCATCGGCAACCAGCTTGCCGAACAGCGGCCGGCAGCCGGCCTCGTTCGCCCAGTAGGGCGTGTTGAGATAGCCGTTGTAACAGGTCGCCTTGCCCTGTTCGAAATCGAGCACGGTGATGTGGCCGTCGTGGTTTTCGGTCCCCTCGAGCACATGGCCCATCAGGAACACGCCCTCGATCGCTTCCCAGGCATGGTAGCGCGTGCTTTTCCATGCTCCGCCGTTCATGCGCCAGCGCAATTCGTCGACGCCGGTGAACTCGTAATCCATCACCGGGCCATTGTCGTAGCGAACACTTGCCGAACGCCCGGCCAGCTTGGCGCTGGGAGATTCGACATGCGTCGCCATTCCAGTCGCCCCGCTGCCCGCGCCGACCCGCTGGGCGAACACCCGCGTGTTCTTTTCGACCGCCGCCTTTACTTCCTCTTTGGTCATCTTCTCCCAGGTCTCGTTCGGGCGATAGACCGCGCGCGCGCCCTTGGCGGTGGCATCGACATCGGCGCTCTGTCCGGGGCCCGGGCGCGGCAGCATCGGGCCACCCCTGGTATCGCCGAACTCCTCGAACTTGGCGATCTGCCCGAGCCATTCGCCGGCCCCGCGGAAGACGTAGAATTCGAGCTCGTCGGCGGCGTTGAAGCCCAGCCGCAGCCCGACCTGCTGGAGCGCGTTCACATCCATCGCATAGACCGTGAAGATTCCCGAAAACTCGCATTCGGTGCGGGTATAGATGTATTTGCCGTGCCCGATCTCGATATAGTCGGCGGGCGCGCTGTAACCCTGCTGGCGGTCCATCCGGGTCAGCTCGACCCAATGGGTGTAGGCAATCGAGGGATAGAATTCGAGCGTCTCGGCGCCGGTATCCTGGCGCCAGAAATAGCCTGCGCCCTCGAGCCGGTTGTTGAATTCGTGCCGGTCCACGGGCGGCGCTAGGCCTTCGGCGTGGATATAGCCGAAATAGACTTCGCGCATCGCTTCGCGCTTGCGCTTGTAGCCGCCGAACCACAGCTCCATCACCGTGGCGATCCGCGTCTCGGCGTCGAACACCACGGCATAGCCGCGCAGCGTATCGGGCAGCAGATGGGCGAAGAAGGTCAGCTGGCCGAGTTTGACCGCGGCATATCCGGCATTGGTCGAATCCGTGCCGTTCTCGCTCAGCATCAGGCGGTTGCCGGTCAGGAAGCGGTAGGAGAGGGATGGCCCGTCGACGCCGCTGGTGCCCTTGTCGCAGACGATCTGCAGCGTTTCCCCGGCAAGCGAAAGATCCGCCCCGGAGGCGCATGACGGACCTTCCATGACGACCCTGTCGATCGCGGCGGCGATCGCCGCATCGTCGAGCGCGGTCCAGTCGTAATAGTAGTTCTCGATCTCCGGATAGGCCTTGCCAGCCATCGCCTTCCCCTCTCCCGTCTTGCCGGTCCGCGCGCGCCAGGTCGACGGACTCGGAAGCGGAGACTACCAGCGAAACGCCCGCCGTCCAGCCGCGGTCAGATCTAAACCCGATTACATTCCGTAGAACAGCACCAGCAGCAGCGAAAGCGTCGTGACCATGATCAGCACCAGCGGCACGCCGGTCCGGATGTAATCCGCGAACGTATAATTGCCCTCGCCCATGATCAGCATGTTGGTCTGGTAGGCGATCGGGGTTGCGTAGCAGAGATTGCAGCCGAACAGCACCGCCAGGATCAGCGGTTCGCGCGGCATGCCCAGCTGCGCCGCGATGGCAAAGGCAATCGGCGTGCCGACCGTCGCCGCGGTGGCATTCGAGGCAAAATTCGTCAGCAAGGTCACGAACAGCATGATCGCCGCGAGCACGCCGGCAGGCGGCAGGTGTTGCAGGCCGAATGCCATCAACTCGCCCAGCCATTGGGCCGCGCCGCTGTCGAGGATCAGCTGGCCGATGGCGATGCTGGCCGCGACCAGCACGATCACCTTCCCGGAAAGGGCCCGCCCCACGCGGTCAAACTTCACGCAACCGGTGATGAACATCAGGATCGCTCCGGCCAGCGCCGAGATCGCGATCGGGAGCAAGCCGACCGAGGCGAGGAAGACGGACGTGAACATGATCGTCAGTGCCAACATCGCCTTCGACCGGCGCGGCATCTCGCGCGCGCCCTCGAGCATCAGCAGGCTGTCATTCTGGGAAAATTCCTGAATGTCCTTTGGCATGCCCATGACCAGCAGTACATCGCCTTCCGCGATGCGCAGTTCCGCTCCGGCGGGCGGCTCGGCCCCGATCGGCCGGCGCGGCTTGTGAATGCCCAGCACGGCCGTGCCGTAAAGGTCGGCGATGCCCGAAGTTGCAAGTGTCCGCCCGATCAGGCGCGAATCCGAGGTTACCGCCATTTCGACGACATTGATATCGATCCCTTCCGACCTCGACGATCGCTCGATCCGGTCGAGCACCCAGCCCGGAGCGACCTGGCCCTTGAGCACCCTTATCGCCTCTTCCAGCGCTTCGTGGGTTCCCGAAACCGTCAGTCTCTGGCCCGCCTCGAGCGACGCATCGGGACTCTCCTCGAAGTCGAAATCCGCGGGCAGCCGCGCTTCCACTTCGTCAATCGTCTTGCCGACCAGTTCGCTCCCGGCCGGAATCCTCAGTTGCGCCTTGAAGCGGCGCAGCTGATGGCCCTCGTCCTTGCTGTGATCGGGCAGCAGCCGCGGCATCACCAGCCACAGATAGGGCAGCGCGACCAGCGCCGCGATCAGCACGATGTGCGTGTAATGGAACACGTTCATCTGCGGCATGCCGAGATCGCGCGCGATCGAGACGACCAGGAGGTTGGTCGAGGTGCCGATGGTGGTGGCCATGCCGCCGATCAGCACCGCCGCGTTGAGCGGAATCAGCGTCTTGGAAGCCGGCATCGCGCCGCGTGCGGCCAGCGCCACGAAGATCGGCAACAGCAGCACCAGGACCGGGGTGTCGTTGACGATCATCGACAGGCCCATCGCGAGCAGCAGGGAGGCAAGCATGCCCAGCTGGAGGTTGATCTTCCACACGCGTTCGAGCAGGCGCGCCGCCGGATCGAGCGCCCCGGTGACGACCAGTCCCCTGCCCATGATCATCAGGGCACAGATCGTGACCAGCGCGTAATGGCCGAAGCCGCCGAAGGCCAGGCGCAAGCCATCCGTGGGGTAGGTGTGCGGCATCGGGAAGAAATAGAGCCCGACCGCGATCACCGCGATCGTCAGCAGCGAGACGATCTCGACCGAGAGCCGGCCGCGGGCAAACCCCACGAACATGGCGATGGTAACGGCAATGGCGGCCATCGCATGATAGGAGGGTAGCTCCGGCATCAAGCCAGCCTAGCGGTCTTTGCCCGATCCGAGAAGTCTTGCCGTGGTGCCCCTGGCCCGAGTCGAACGGGCACTTCTTAAAGAAACTCGATTTTGAGTCGAGCGCGTCTACCAATTCCGCCACAGGGGCTCCCGCGATGCGGCTTGCAGCGTTGCGCGCCTTAGCCGCGCCATTGCGATGCTTCAAGCAAGTGCTTGCATTCAGCCCTTGATCGCCCCGGCAATCAGCTTGTGGAGCCGGGAATGGAGCGGATCGTTCGCGGCCAGGATCTGCCGGTCGCAGATCGGCTCGGAACGGCCGCGGAAATCGGTGACGAAGCCTCCGGCCTCGCGCACCAGCAGGCACCCGGCCGCCGTGTCCCAGGGCGCAAGGTCGCTCTCCCAGAAGCCGTCGTAACGCCCGGCGGCAACCCATGCGAGGTCGAGCGCCGCCGAACCGAAGCGCCGGATTCCGGCCACCTGCGGGCCGATCGCGTCGAAAATCGCGCTCCATTGCCCGATATCCCCATGCGCCTGGTAGGGGACGCCGGTCGCGATCAGCGCATCGGCCAGCCGGTTGCGCGCAGAAACCCTTAGCCTGGCATCCTGGAGCCAGGCGCCGCGGTTCTTTTCGGCCCAGAAAGTCTCGTCGGTGATCGGCTGGTAGATAACCGCAGCGACAACTTCGCCCCAGCCCGACCCGTCCAGTTTCGGTTCCTGCGCGGCAATCGAGATCGCGAAATGCGGAATGCCGTGAAGGAAGTTGGTGGTCCCGTCGAGCGGATCGACGACCCAGCGCGGCATGCCCGGTTTGCCTTCGATCTCGCCACCCTCTTCGAGCTTGAAGCCCCAATCGGGCCGGGCGAGCAGCAATTCGTCGTAGATCGTCCGCTCGGCGGCCTGGTCCGCCTTGGACACGAAATCGGACGGCCCCTTGCGGCTGACCTGGAGATGCTCGATCTCGCCGAAATCGCGCCGCAGGCGGCTACCCGCCTTGCGCGCGGCGCGCTCCATAACCCGGATCAAGCCCGAAAACGACACCTGCCTGCCCCTTGCCCGTCAGGCCGCGTCAGCGGCCCAGTTCGCCGCTCGGCGTGTTCACCGGGCTGGCTTCCGCCGGACCGTCGGCGCCAACCCGGCGGAACGATATGCCGCAAACGCCCGCCGCCGCGCGATAGAGATCTTCCCCACTCTCGTAGTCGAGGTTCGGACTGTTGGCGAAAACCTCCCCCGTCGCCTTCGCGATCTGCGAGAGCGTGTTGTTGTAGAAGCAGGAAACCAGCCTGCCCTTGACCGCATCCTGGACGCTGTCGGAAGTCCATGCAGCCGAAAAGGCACGCATGATCCGCACCGCGCGCTGGAGGTTCTCGACTTCCTCAGGAGAAGCCTGCGCGGCATTGTCGGATCCGGCGCCCTGCTGCGGCGTCTCCTGGGCCTGCAGCGCCAATGGCGCGGCGCCAAGCGTCAGGATTGCGGCGAGTTTGGTCAGGTTTCGCATAGTCATTCTGCCTTCTTCACATATTCCCTGGCGTAGACGTCGACCACGATCCGGGTCCCGCTTTCGATATGCGGGGGCACCAGGACGCGGACGCCGTTTTCCAGCACCGCGGGCTTGTAGCTGGAGCTCGCTGTCTGGCCCTTTACCACGGCATCGGCCTCGACGATTAGCGCCTCGACCTGTTCGGGAAGCTGAACGGAAATCGGCTTTTCATCGTACATTTCGAGCAACACATCCATTCCATCGGTCAGGAACGCCTTGGCATCGCCGAGCAGGTCGGAATCGATGAAGATCTGCTCGTAAGTGTCCTTGTCCATGAACACGAGCTTGTCCCCGTCCTCGTAGAGGAACTGGAAATCCTTGGTGTCGAGCCGGACCTTCTCGACCGTGTCGGCGCTGCGGAAGCGGACATTGGTCTTGCGGCCATCGACGAGGTTCTTCATCTCGACCTGCATATAGGCCCCGCCCTTGCCCGGCTGGGTATGCTGGATCTTGGCGACTTTCCAGATTCCGCCTTCATATTCGAGGATATTGCCGGGGCGAATATCGACGCCGCTGATTTTCATGGGGTTAAACTTTCGATGTCCAGGTGCCGTGTCGAGCGCGCGCCCTAGCGTGTGGCGCGTGATCGGGCAAGGACGGCATCGCTCTGCGCTCTGGAACTGCAGGATACCCCGTGCTAGCCGCGCGCAGCAGGAACAGGTGCCATGAAAGCGACGATCGCAGCCATATTTACCGCCGCAATGATTGCGGCACCCGCCGGCGCGGTGACCGGCGGCAGGATCGATACGCTCGAGCGCGGAACCTATGTCTGCGAAACCCCGGGCGATGCCGCTTCGCAACGCGGCGTTCCCGTGCCGCAAGCGGGCTTCGAGATCACCAATGCCTCGACCTACCAGACCGCCGACGGCAAGGGCACCTATCTCCGCACTGGAGACAGTGTGCGGATCACCAGCGGGCCGCGCGAGGGCGAGCGCTATCGGATCCAGAGCAGCCGGATGCTGAAACAGGTCGATGGCAGCGGCAGCGAAACCGGGCTGCGCTGCGTCAAGCTCGGCGCGACGCGGAGCTGATTGCTTCGGCGAAGGCCCTCACGGCCCCGGCTTCGTCGCCATTCCAGACCGCGCCCGAAACCGCGAGGAAATCGGCCCCCGCTTCGACCAGCGGGGCGCAATTGTCCGGCGTGATCCCGCCGATCGCGACACAGGGGAGTTCGAACAGTTCCTGCCACCAGCGCAGTATTTCTGGCTCCGCCCGATGCGCGGTTTCCTTGGTGTCGCTCGGGAAAAATGCCCCGAATGCGACATAATCCGCCCCGGCCTCGCCCGATTCCATCGCCAAATGGCGGCTGGCATGGCAGGTGACGCCGATCTCGGCCTTGGGTCCAAGCCGTTCGCGCGCTTCGCGGACATCACCGTCTGCCTGCCCCAGATGGACGCCATCGGCATCGAGCCGCTTGGCCAGCGAGATTGAATCGTTGACGATGAACGCGACGTTTCGCTCCGCGCAGATCGCCTGGAGCGGCTCCGCAAGCCGCGCCGCTTCGTGCTCGTCGACATCCTTCACCCGGAACTGGAACGC
>NZ_DBNHSF010000210.1:0-12293 GCF_057143545.1 Candidatus Andeanibacterium sp. | reverse complement strand
CCTCCGATGCGATCCGCGACGAACTCGCCGCCAAGGGAGTCGAGGTGATGGACGGCGATCCGCTCGGCTGGGAGTGGCAGCTGGACGCTTAGGCGTCTTCCAGCAGCAGCATCTCGACCACGATCGCCAGCGTCGGCTCGGGCGCCAACCGGTGATCGACTTCGCCGACGTTGGCATCGGCGACCAGCTGGCGCGGGATCGCGAATTCATGCTCCGGCAACGCCTCGATCAGGGCCTCGCCCGCGGCCACGCCGTCTGCGCCTTCGAACAGGAGTTCGAGCCGGTGCCGCGTCCCGGCGAAGGTGATGCTTGCCCAGGCGGTCTCGCTATGGCTGGCGATCCGACCATGGCCGCCCGCAAGCTCGAGCAGCGCATCGCGCAGCCGGTCGGCGGTGGTGCGGCGGACGCGCGGGACGCGGGGCACGCTGACGCGATCAGCCCGCATGGCCGGCCTCCCGATAAGTGTTCATGAAATGTTCCACCCTTGCCTCGGTCCTGGTGCGGGGCGTCCGCCCGTTGCGCAAATCGAGCACGAAGCGCGGATCGTGCGCCGCGAGACGGCCGAATTTCGTCGCCGGCATGTCGGTCGCGCGGAGGAACTTTTCTATCTTTCGGATCAACATCGGCACCTCGTTTGGGAATAATTACTTGGCGAATCGCGATCGGGATTTGCTCGCGCATGAAATCCTACTTGTCTAGGAAAAATCCTACGCGTAGGATGAAGCGTTGTGAAAATCGTCGCCAATAATGCTTCCGATGCCCGCCACCGCCTGGCCGAACTGGCGGAGGCACGAGGCGTGAGCCTGGCCTCGCTTTCGCGCCTGATCGGACGAAACGGCACCTATCTTCAACAATTTATCACCAAGGGCAGTCCCAAGCGCCTGGCCGAGGACGACCGGCGCATGCTGGCCCGGTTCTTCGGTGTCGCGGAAGCCGAGCTGGGTGGCTCGACGGATGTTTCCTACGATTCGCAAAGGAAGTCCGACTGGGCGGAGATTCCCCGCCTGCCGCTCGATGCTTCCGCGGGGCCAGGTACGCTGGCGGGCGAGGAGGCTGCCTTCGACGCGTTCCGCTTTTCCGCTCGCTGGCTGCGCGAGCAAGGTCTCGATCCGCAGCGGCTTTCGGCGATCGCGGTTGCCGGAGATTCGATGGAACCCGAATTGCGCGACGGCGACGAGATCCTGGTCGACCGCAGCAAGCGAACGTTGCGCGAAGGGATCCATGTCATCCGGTTGGGCGACGCGCTGCATGTCAAACGCGTGCAGGCGGGGCGACCGGGGCAGTTGCTACTGATCAGCGCAAATCCGGCCTATCCGCCGATCGAGGTCGGGCTTGGCGAGGCGGAGATCGTCGGGCGGGTGGTGTGGAAGGGAGGGCGGCTCTGAACCAGGGACAACGGGGCGCCGACCTCCCTTCCACCATCGTCACCTCGCGTGCTGGAGTTCCTTCATCAGCAGCCGGGACTTTCCGCCTGCCGCGTAGGACTTCTGCCAGCTGTCATATTCGAACCGGCTGAGGCGATAGAGCGAGAGAGCCCTGGAAAGGCTGAGCATTCCCGACTGGACGGCACGGACCACGGCCGCCTTTTTCGATGCGCTCCAGCGGGTCGAATAGGTGGTTGGAAGGTCAGAACAAATCTTCCTGATATCGTTGTTCTTCAAGGCAATAATGGACATTTCAGGGCTCCATATTGGCCCCCCTGTGCGTGTAAAGGTCTACCGAATGGGTTAATTCCGTCTTATCGAACATGGTTAATTTCGGCCAAACGTGCCACGGCGGCGTTGGCCCGATGTGCCGAGAAACCGCCCTCCCCCTTGATGGGGGAGAGTTGGGTGGGGATGATCTCCCGGACCTTAGTTACGGCACCCCCAACCAACTTCGCCTAGCCAGCAAGCTGGCAAAGCTTCGTATCCTTCCCCCATCGAGGGGGAAGGTCTTGTCAGCCGTCCGTCTCTCCTTCACCTACCCATCATGGAAGCGCCCAAGACCCCACCGATGCGCGCGGCGATCATACCGGTGACGCCGCTGCAGCAGAATTGTTCGCTGATCTGGTGCACCGCGACGATGCGGGGTGCGCTGGTCGATCCTGGCGGCGATCTCGACAAGCTCAAGGACGCTGTCCGACGTGCCGGGGTGACGCTGGAGAAGCTGCTCGTCACCCACGGCCATATCGACCATTGCGGCCAGACCGGCATTCTCGCCAGGGAACTCGGCCTGCCGGTCGAAGGGCCGCAAGAGGCCGACCGCTTCTGGATTTCCCGGCTCGACGAGGACGGCAGGCGCTGGGGGCTAACCGGCGAACCCTTCGAACCCGACCGCTGGCTGGTCGATGGCGACACCGTCACCGTGGGCGAGGTCGAACTCGAAGTGATCCATTGCCCGGGCCACACGCCGGGCCATGTGGTGTTTTTCAACCGCGCCACCAAATTCGCGATTGTCGGCGACGTGCTGTTTCGCGGCTCGATCGGGCGGACCGATTTCCCGATGGGCAATCACCAGGACCTGCTCGATTCCATCACCAAGAAGCTCTGGCCGCTCGGAAGCGAGGTTACTTTCATTCCCGGCCATGGCCCGGTGAGCACATTCGGCCAGGAGCGGATCGATAACGGCTTCGTCAGCGATGCCGCGATGGCGGGGCGCTAGGCCTTCTTGGATTCGGCCTTCTTCTGCTTCTTGATCGAGCGCGAGACCGGGCAGACTTCCTGCAGGTAGCAATTTAGCGTGTTGGCGAGATTGTCCTCGACCAGACGGTAATGAACGAATTGCCCACGCTTCTCGCGCCCCACCAGCCCGGCATTTTCCAGCACCGAGAGATGCTGGGACACGGCCGGGCCCGAGATGTCGAATCGCTCGGCGATCTGGCCGGCGGTCATTTCGGAATCGCCCAGATAGGCAAGAATCTTGCGACGGACGGCGGAGGAGAGGGCTTCGAAAACGCGTTGCATGACGCTCATATAAGTTATTGCTTAATTGCTTTCCAGTCGGTATCTGTATTTAAGCTATTAGTTAATTAATGAGGGATGACCATGAGTCGGACGTCACGCGATCGCTGCGAAGTGAACTGGCTGGTGGAAACACTCGGCGCCAATGCCGCGAAGGGGACCGTCCGCTGGGATCCCGCCCACAGCGCCTGGAACGGCGGCATGTTGGCAGTGGCGCTTTTGTTCGGGCCGGTGACCGCGACTCCCGCGGCGCTCGTTATCTTTGTCCTGTTAACCGGCGGCGCGGTGCTGCTCGGCCATTCGGTTGGCTTCCACCGCCTGCTCATCCATCGCAGCTTTGCGACCAAGCCTTGGATCGAGCGCTTCCTGGTCTGGATGGGCACCGTCGCCGGGATGAGCGGGCCGATCTGGATCGTCCGCACCCACGATCTGCGCGACTGGGCGCAGCGGCAGCGCAATTGCCACGATTACCTCGCGCATCGCCGACCGATGCTGGTCGACGCGTGGTGGCAGCTCCATTGCCGGCTGCAACTCGACGCGCCGCCGAAATATGATCTGGGGCGGATCGAGCGCGACGGCTTCTACCGCTTCCTCGAGCGGACCTGGATGGCACAGCAATTACCGGTCGCGGCGGTGCTGTGGCTGGTCGGCGGATGGGGCTTCGTCGTGTGGGGCGTCTGTGCACGGGTGGCAATCACGGTGCATGGACACTGGTTCGTCGGACACCTGGCGCACCGGCGCGGGCCGCAGACTTGGTTGGTCAAGGCGGCTGGCGTACAGGCATACGATGTGCCCTGGGCGGCGATCCCGACCATGGGCGAGGCGTGGCACAACAACCACCATGCCTTTCCCGGCTCGGCCCGGATCGGGCTGTACCCGGGTCAGAGCGACTGGGGCTTTGCGTTCATTCGCCTGCTGGAGCGATTGGGGCTCGCCTGGGATGTCTGCCTTCCGGCGATGATGCCCGAACGCCGGGAACAGCTCGCGCTCGTCAATCTACGTCCGCTGCGGCAGCTCGGGAAAAGGCGGAGAGGCCCGGCATGGTGACTGAAGCGCAACACGAGCCGCCGAACCATGGGGAAGGCTGCATCACAATGGGCGTGGTGGCGTTTTCGGCGAGGCCGGTATCACAGGTGCACTGCTTTGTATGGGCTCTGATGCCTTACCCAAGCTAGACCACTCTTGCCGCAATCAGCACCGCAAACACCGACAGGCCGAGCAGGGTCAGCATCGTCACCATGATGCCGATATTGCGGCCCAGTCCGAGCTTCCCGCCGTCCATCCCGAGCGCATGGGCGATCCGGCCGAGGATGAAGACCCCAGCGACATAGGCGAGCCATTGCCCGCCTTTCCCGGCCAGTTCGACGGCCGCGACCAGCAGCAAGACGAAGGGCACGTACTCGGCGAAATTCAGCTGCGCGCGCATCCGCCTCACGAGCGATTCGTGCCCGCCATCGCCGACGCTGACCTTGAGCTCTCCGCGCAGCCTGCCGATCCGCATTCCGAGCCAGATATTGATCAGCCCGGCTGCCGCGCAGGATGTCAGGGTTACGGGTAGGATCATCGCCAATGGCCTCCTCTTTCTCGCCGCGATTGCTACAGCCTTGCCGGAGCGCTTGCAACGCGTGTGAAAATCGCTATACGGCGCGCCTTCGCCGCCATGGTTGGGCACATTCGACCATGCACTTGTGCATGGCAGGGGCTTCGCCTAGTGCGGTTTCGATTGTGAACGAATTTTTGCAGGAACAGGTGACGAAATGGCCGTCCCCAAGAGAAAAGTCTCGCCGCATCGCCGTGGCATCCGGCGCTCGCATCATGCCCTCAAGGCGGACGCATTCCACGAGTGCTCGAATTGCGGGGAGCTCAAGCGCCCGCACAACCTGTGCCCGCATTGCGGCTATTACAACGGGCGTGAGGTCGTTGAGCCCAAAGGGCTCTAAGACCCGCCTTCAGGAGACAATTCGATGAGCCTGCCGCGTATCGCCGTTGATGCGATGGGCGGCGATGAAGGCGTGCGCGTGATGGTCGAAGGCGCTGCGCTGGCGCGGCGCAAGCACGACCGGTTCAAATTCCTGCTGGTGGGTGACGAAGCGCGGATCAAGGCCGCGCTCGAAGACCATCCGAACATGCGCGGGGCTTCCGAAATCCTCCATTGCGAGGATGTTGTCGCAGGCGACGAGAAGCCGACCCAGGCGCTGCGCCGGGCCAAGACCACTTCGATGGGCCTCGCGATCAATGCGGTCAAGGAAGGGGAAGCCGGGGCCGCCGTGAGCGCCGGCAACACCGGCGCGCTGATGGCCATGTCCAAGCTCGCCTTGCGCACCATGCCCGGAATCGACCGTCCGGCCCTGGCGGCGCTTATGCCGACGCTCGGCGAACATGACGTTGTGATGCTCGACCTTGGCGCGAATACAGATTGCGATGCCCGCAACCTTGTCCAGTTCGCGATCATGGGAGCGGCCTATTCGCGGATCGTCACCGATCAGCCGGCACCGCGGGTGAGGCTGCTCAATATCGGGACCGAGGATACCAAGGGCACCGAGCAATTGCAGGAAGCCGCCAACCGGCTGCGCGAAGCGACCGGCCTTGCCATGAAGTTCGAAGGGTTCGTCGAAGCCAACGGCCTCTCGCGCGGGGATGTCGATGTGGTCGTGACCGATGGTTTTTCGGGCAACATCGCCTTGAAGGCGGTGGAAGGAACCGCGCGGTTCGTGGCGGACCTGCTGCGGCGAAGTTTCCAGAGTTCGTTGCGATCAAGGATCGGGTTCCTGATCAGCCGGCCGGCGACCGAGCTGCTGCGCGGTCACCTCGACACCAACAATCACAACGGGGCGGTATTCCTCGGCCTGAATGGCGTGATCGTGAAGAGCCATGGCGGGGCGACCGCGCTCGGTGTCGCAAACGCCGTCGCCGTGGCTGCGCGCCTGCTCGAGGAGAAGCTCACCGAGCGGATCACCGCCGGGCTTGCCGAACTTGGCGAGCAGCGCCTGCGCGACGGCGAATACAACAACGATCCAGCCCATGGCAGCGAGGCCGCCGAATGATCCGCTCCGTCATCAAGGGCAGCGGATCCGCCCTACCCAAACGCGCCGTGAGCAACCAGGAACTGGCGAAAACGGTCGACACCTCGGACGAGTGGATCGTCGATCGGACCGGGATCAGCAATCGCTACATCGCGGGCGAGGGCGAAACGACCTCTTCCCTTGCCACCGAAGCGGCCAGGAACGCGATGGCGGCTGCCGGGGTCGAAGCGCCGGAGATCGACCTGATCGTCCTCGCCACCACGACGCCCGACCAGACATTCCCGGCATCGGCGACGATCGTGCAGGACGCACTGGGTTGCAACGGCTGCACCGCGTTCGACATCGCGGCCGTATGCTCGGGCTTCATCTATGGAATTGCGGTGGCCGACTCGATGCTGCGGACCGGCCTCGGCAAATGCGCGCTGGTGATCGGCTCGGAAACCATGAGCAAGCTGATCGACTGGGACGACCGGGCGTCCTGCGTGCTGTTCGGCGACGGAGCGGGCGCGGTCGTGCTCAAGGCGGAAGACGTCGCCCACGACGGCCCGGGCATCCTGGTATCGAAGCTCCATGCCGACGGTGCCCTCAACGAACTGCTGTACTGCGACGGCGGGCCGTCCACCTCCGAGAATGTCGGCAAGCTCAAGATGAAGGGGCGCGAAGTCTTCCGGCATGCGGTTGTCAACCTTGCCAATGTCCTGGACGAAGTCTTGGACGAGGCGGGAATCGAGGCTTCCGACCTCGATTGGGTCGTGCCGCACCAGGCCAATGCCCGCATTCTCGACGCGACTGCCCGCAAGCTGGAACTCCCGCTCGAAAAGGTGGTCGTAACGGTCGATCGGCATGCCAACACTTCGGCCGCTTCGGTCCCGCTGGCGCTCGATGTCGCCATTCGCGACGGCAGGATCAAGGCGGGAGATCTGGTCATGCTGGAGGCGATGGGTGCGGGCTTCACCTGGGGGGCCACGCTCCTGCGCATGTGACGCCGCGGGATGAGATTCGTCTCCCGCGATATTGCCAAGTTTCCACAAAGTGTTAGTCTGGGTCCTTGAGGGGAGTCTGTCGGGGTCACGCAACCATGAGGGGGCGAAGAGATGATGCGTTCAGTAGGCACATTGACCCGAGCTGACCTTGCCGAAGTCATCAATCGCAAGATGGGCTTCTCGCGGGCCGAATCGCTCGATCTTGTCGAACAGGTGCTCAATCACATGAGCGATGCACTCGCTCGCGGGGAGAATGTGAAGGTTTCCGGTTTCGGGACTTTCCTTCTGCGCGACAAGAAGCAGCGGATCGGTCGAAATCCCAAGACGGGAGTCGAGGTGCCGATCACGCCGCGCCGCGTCCTGACCTTCCGTGCCAGCCAGATCCTCAAGGACCGGATCGCGAAGGGCTGAACCGGCGATGGCGGACCCGCGCTTCACAGACGGCAAGGATGCCGCCGCCCTGCGTACTATCGGCGAGGTAGCCAACGCGCTGGGGATCAAACAGCACGTGCTGCGCTACTGGGAACAGCAGTTCCCGACCCTCAATCCCCTCAAGCGAAGCGGAGGCCGGCGCTATTACCGCCCCGAAGACATAAGGATTGTCGATACGATAAACCGCCTGGTGAACCAGGAAGGCTATACGCTGAAGGGGGCAAAGCAGGCCCTGCAGGGAGCTGCGTCCACGGCACGGCCCGAGTCGGCAGCCAATGCAAAGATCGTCCCTCAGTTGCGGGCGCTCCGCGAAAAACTGGCTTCGGCGCTCGACTGAAGCCTAATATTCGGGCCCCAGTTCGGGATCGAGGTCGCGCGGGCGGGCTAGGTGGACAAGGCTGCCGCAACCGGGCGAAAGCTGGGTCCAATCATCGATCTTAAGCTCCAGCACTGCGAAACTGGCGGTCGGGAGTTTTGCTGCGACCTGGTCGAACAGGCGATTTTCACCCTCGGGCGGAACCAGGTCGAAAATCAATTCCTGCAGCCCGGGATTGTGACCCGAAAGCAGGACCGCTTCAGGATCGCCTTCGACCGCCCTGAGCAACTCTGTCAACATCGTCGAGCTGGCAAGATAGGCCCTGTCCTGCCAATCGATCCTGACACTGCTGCCATTGTCCAATCCTGCCGCTTCGAGCGTAAGCCTGACCCTGACGGCCGGGCTTGCAAGGATATGGTCCCAACTGACGCCATAATCGCGAATATGGTCGCCCATCAGGGCGGCGCCCTTCCTGCCCCTGCGGTTAAGGCCGCGGTCGAAATCGCGCAGGTTCAAATCGTCCCAATCGGACTTCGCATGGCGCAGGATGCCGAGCAGCTTCAATTCCGGCTCTCTTCCCTAGTCGCGCGCTGGAGTGGATACGGGGCTCGCGTCGCTCGCGACTGAAACACCGCCCGAGAGCCGTTGTAAAGCCTCTTCAAGGGTCAACCTGATGATCGGAGTCCCCTTAGGAAAAGCGGTGAAAAGCCGGCTCGGGAAAGCCGCCGACAGCACGACGAAGTGCCCTCTGTCCCGATGGGTCCGGATCAGCCGGCCGAAGGCCTGGGACAGCCGCGCGCGAATGATGCGATCGTCATAGGCCGATCCGCCATTTGCCGCCCGCCGCGCCCGGTGGAGGATCGAGGGCTTAGGCCACGGGACCTGTTCCATCACCACGCAGCGCAGCGAGTGTCCGGGAACGTCCACTCCGTCGCGCAGCGCATCGGTACCGAGCAGCGAAGCGCGCGGATCGTCGCGGAAGATGTCCACCAGCGTACCGGTGTCGATCGGGTCGACATGCTGCGCGTAGAGCGGCAGGCCGTCCCTGGCGAGCCGGTCGGCGATCCTGCCATGAACAGCCCGCAAGCGCTTAATGGCAGTGAACAAGCCCAAAACTCCGCCCTGCGAGGCTTCGATGATCCGGGCATAGCCGCCCGCCAGCGCGGGAATGTCGCCCTTCTTGATGTCGGTCACGATCAGCACTTCGGCATTGCCGGCATAGTCGAACGGGCTTTCCTGTTCGCTCAGCTGCGGCACGACATCGAGCCAGTTGGCGCCCGAACGGACCAGGGCGGCGGTCCAGTCCTCTCCGTCCTTCAGCGTGGCGCTGGTCAGCATCACGCCATGCGCGGGCTCGAGCACGACTTCGGCAAACGGCTTCATCGGATCGAGGAAATGGCGGTGGATGCCGACATCGAATTCCCTTGCATCCGAGCGATCGACCGCGAGCCAGTCTATGAAATCGGGATCAGCCGGACCGCCCATCCTGTCGAGCAGGGCTTCCCACGCAGAGAGCATCCCGATCCGCCAGCTGAGCGAAAAGCGCGCGCCATCGATCCGCGCGCGGTTCTGCGCATCCAGCCAATCGGGCGCATCCTCCAGCAAGGCCTCGAGCCTCACGCCCAGTTTCATCAGGTGTACCCGGATTTCGGCCAATGCCGATTGTGCCTGCGTCGCCAGTTCGATGAAATTGCCGTCGAGCTGGGCGGCTTCGGTCTCGATCGCGTACCCCGCTTCCTGCCCGCCCGATTCGTCGCGCGCATAGGTCAGCGATCGAACGGCCGCGAGCAGGCCCTCGATCGGACCGGACGGCAAGTTTTCCGCAAGCCTCTGCAGCCAGCCCTCGCCCGGAAGCGCCCCGGCCGCCGCGATCGCCGCGGCGATCGCCTTGCCGCCAGCCTTGTCATAGCTCGCAACGTCGGCAAGCCGCGCGGCCAGACCGCGCCTGCGCCCCTTGGAGTTGCGCTCGGGTCCGATGATCCAGCGGCGCAGTTCGATGCATTCGAGCCCGGTCAGCTCCGCGGCAAAGGTCGCATCCGCGGCTTCGAACACATGGTGCCCTTCGTCGAAGATGATCCGCGTCGGGCGCTGCGCATGATCCCGTCCGCGTGCCGCATTGACCATCACCAGCGCATGATTGGCGATCACGAGGTCGGCTTGTGCGCTCGCCCGCGCCGAGCGCTCGATGAAGCATTTGCGGTAATGCGGACAGCCGGCATAGATGCATTCGCCGCGCTGGTCGGTGAGCGAAGCGATGCCCCGGCGGCGGAACAGGGCGCCGAGCCAGCCCGGCAAATCGCCACCCACGACATCGCCGTCCTGCGTGTAGGCGGCCCAGCGCGCGACCAGTTGCGCCAAGATCGCCGCCCGGCCGCTGAAGCCTCCCTGCAGCGCATCCTCCAGATTGAGCAGGCAGAGATAGTTCTCACGCCCCTTGCGGACCACGACCGGCCGGCTGCCATCGGGCCGCTCGGCGGGACCGGATCCGTCGAAGATGCGGCTGCTTTCCTGCCTGAGCTGGCGCTGGAGGTTCCTGGTGAAGGTCGACACCCAGACCGTGCCGCCCGAGCGCTCGGCCCAGAGCGAGGCCGGGGCGAGGTAACCCAAGGTCTTGCCGATCCCCGTACCCGCCTGGGCCAGCAGCATTCGCGGCGCATCGCGCCGCTGGCGCGGAGCGAAAATATGTGCGGCCTCGGCGGCATAGGCGCGCTGGCCGGGGCGCTCTTCGGCGTCGCTGCCGATCAGCCGGTCGAGCCGCTGCTCGACCTCGGACAGGTCGAGCGTCACCTGCGCCGGCGGGGGTCGCTCTGGCGCCTCTTCCCATTCGGGCAGGCGCGCAAAGAGCCAGCGTTCGGCGCGCTGCGGTTGCTCGACATGCGGCGCGATGAACTGTGCCCAGGGCCAACGCAGGCGGGCGAGCGATTGGAGCGCGGTCCAGGCGCCCTCGCGCTCGGCCCAGTCCCCGCGCGAACAGGTATCGGCAAGGACCGCCGCGGCCTGTTGCAGGAAGGATGGCACGTCCTCGTCGCTTGCGGGTTCCGGGAGTCCAAGCGCATGCGCAAGTCCTTTGGGAGTCGGGACACAAAACCGGGCGGGATGGACGAAGGCGAACAGTTCGAGCAGGTCGAGGCCGGAAAGATCCGGATAGCCGAGCCGGGTGGCGACCAGCGGCGCGTTGAGGAGCAGGTGCGGCGTGTCGGCGACCGCCATGATCGCCTGGCCCTTGCCGACAGAACTTGTCTCGCCCGCTCCCGGCCGCAACCAGCTGCCGGCATGGCTCGAATGCAGCGCGGGGAGCGTGACGGCGGTCATGTTCCGAGCCTAGAACGGAAATGGAACGGCGGGCAAGTTCAGCTGCCCCTGTTTACGCACTCCCAGCTGTCCGGATCATTGGCAGCGCCACCGGTAAAGCGAGCGACCTTCGGCCAGGCGCAGACTTTGCGGGTGATCTCGCCGCCGCGCGTCGCCACCAGCGCTTCGGGCGCCTTGCCGCTGTCCATCCACTCGTCGAGCGCTTCCAGCAGGCCGAGATCGTCGGCGCCCGGACCGCCGCGGCAATGGGGGACGGCGGGCAAGGGGAAGTAGCGGACGCTTTCGTGGATGGACGGATCGCGGGAATAGGCGTCATCGACATAGTCCGCCGTGGCCACGGTGCTCGGTGCCTGGTCGTTCTCGCCGTGCCAGATGAGGAGCTTGCCTCCGGCCTGCGCGAACGCGGACAGGTCCGGGTTCTTGGCTTCGTAGGTCCGGGCGAACTGGCTTGCTCGGGCCCTAGTTGCATCGGCGGCGGTGAAGTTCGCGAAATCGAACGCGGAATCGCCCAGCAGCGGTCCGCCCAGCGTCATGATCCCGCCAGTATTGCCAGGAGCCAATTCGGCACCATCGGCAGCGATGAAAGGAATCCAGCCGGGTTCGCCGCCCCTGGCCAGCGGCAGCATCGCCCATTCGCCATCCGGCGCCCGGATCCCCGCATAGGCGGTGCGCAGGGCCTCGGCCTGGCCCGGCGAGATGCAACTGCCTGCCTCTTGCCCGGACTTGCAGACCAGCTCGCCCGGATCCCAATCGCAGGCGCGCGGATCGTTGATGATGCCGTCGGCCAGCCCGTCATTCGCATCGCAGGCGTTCAGCACGGCGCGATTGACCAGTCCCAATTGCTCGGCTGTCAGGCCCGCTCCCGGCCGCCGGAAAAGATTGCTGCGCATGATCGCGCTGGTCTGGACCTGGAGCGTGTAGACCGGGGCCCCGGCGCTGATCGCGTCGTAGTCGTCCGGAAAGCGCTGGGCTTCCATCAGCGCCATCCGGCCGCCGGTCGAACAGCCCTGGAAATAGGCGCGCTCGTGCGGCTCGCCGTAATAGGAAGCGATCAGCGCCTTGCCCGAGACGGTCATTTCGTGAACTGCACGCCAGCTGAAGTCGTCGACGCTGGCTGGGTTCGACGCCCAGCCATTGTACCAGACATCGGTCTCGGGATGGCCGCCATCGGTCTGGGCCGTGGCATAGCCCGCCAGCAGCCCCTCGCGGGCCGCGAACAACGAGACATTCCCGGCAAAGCCGCCGCCGCCGAGCCCCAGCATCCGGCCGTTCCATTGTTCGGGCA
>NZ_DBNHSF010000209.1:0-19449 GCF_057143545.1 Candidatus Andeanibacterium sp. | reverse complement strand
GCGGTTCCTATAGCCATGACAGCGAGGGGCCGGACGACATGCCCGCGCATCTCAAGGCGGCGCTGACCGGCGTCAATCTCTCGCTCCCCGTCGCCGACGGGCGGATGATGCTGGGCACCTGGCAGGGCATCTTCCTCGCCGAACACCGCGCCGGGCCGCAGCGGCGCTCGGTCGCCGTGCACCTGCTCGGGGAATAGCAAGCGGGATCGCCATTTTCGCTTGCGCGCCGGTGCATGGTAGCGCTACCACGGCGATGCGGGCGGCGCGGCAAGGGCGCCGATGCGGATCTGGAGTGGAAACTGGCCAAGCCCCGTCGAACCTGATAGCTTTGTTGCAATGCAACAGGCCGACGGGCCGGGCCGGCATGTTGAGGACTAGAGGCAAATGACCTTCACCGCTGACCGGCTGCTCCTGTTCGGCGCGACGGGCGACCTTGCCCAGCGCATGCTGCTCCCCTCGCTGTGCGCGCTCGACGCCGACGAGCTGGTCGATCCGAAATTGCAGATCGTCTGCACGGGCCGCTCCGCGCTCGATACGCATGCCTATCGCAACCTCGCCCGCGCGGCGCTGGAGAAGTTCCTCCCGGCCGAACGCCGCGGGAGCGTCGCGACCTTCCTCAACCGGATCTCCTACGAGCCGGTCGACGCCACCACGCTGGACGGTTTCGACCGGCTGGCCAGGGCGGTCGGCCAGCCGGACCATGGCCTCGCGATCTTCCTCTCGACCGCGCCCAGCCTGTTCGAGCCGACCATCGAGGGGCTGCGGCATGGCGGGCTGGCCGGCGGCAATGTCCGGATCGGGCTGGAGAAGCCCCTGGGCAGCGATCTCGCCTCGAGCTGCGAGATCAACGATGCGGTCGCCCGGGCCTTCAGCGAGGACCGGATCTACCGGATCGATCATTACCTGGGGAAGGAGACGGTCCAGAACCTGCTCGCGCTGCGCTTCGCCAATTTGCTGTTCGAGCCGCTGTGGAACGCGTCCTATATCGACCATGTCCAGATCACCGTGTCGGAGACGGTCGGGCTCGAGAGCCGGGTCGATTTCTACGACGACGCAGGCGCGCTGCGCGACATGGTCCAGAACCACATGCTGCAGCTGCTCGCGCTGGTCGCGATGGAACCGCCCAACGATTACGATCCCGGCTCGGTGCGCGACGAGAAGGTCAAGGTCTTGCGCGCCCTGCGCGAGATTTCGCCGGGAGAATCTGTCACCGGGCAATATCGCGCCGGGGCGATCGCCGGGACGGCCGTGCCCGGTTACGACGAAGAGCTCGGCCGCGACAGCGACACCGAGACTTTCGTCGCGATCAAGGCGCATGTCGACAATTGGCGCTGGACCGGCGTGCCGTTCTACCTGCGCACCGGCAAGCGGATGCACGAGCGCTCGACCGAGATCCTCGTCCAGTTCCGCGACATCCCGCATTCGATCTTCGCCAGCCGCGGGGCGAAGACCCGGCCCAACCGGCTGCACATTTCGATCCAGCCGCAGGAAAACATCACCCTGTCGCTGATGGCCAAGGTCCCGGGGCTCGACCGCGACGGGATCCGGCTGCGCCAGGTCCCGCTCGATATCGCGCTGGCCGACGCCTTCACCGGGGCCCAGAAGCGGATCGCCTATGAGCGGCTGCTCTTGGACCTGATCGAGGGCGACCAGACGCTGTTCGTACGGCGCGACGAGGTCGAGGCGCAATGGACCTGGATCGACATGATCCGCGCGACCTGGGCCGCAGAAGGGCTCAAGCCAAAACCCTACAACGCCGGCGGCTGGGGCCCGAGCGCGGCGATCGCGCTGGCCGAGCGCGACGGGGTGACGTGGCATGAATAGGGCCCACACGATTCTCCCCATCCGGGGGAGGGGGACCATGCGAAACATGGTGGAGGGGTATCGCCTCCTCGCCAGGGTAACACCCCACCGTCAGTCGCTGCGCGACTGCCACCTCCCCTCGCAGGGGAGGACCTGATGGCGCTTAACCCCATCGTCGCCCGCGTCACCCAGCGGATCGTCGAGAAGTCGCGGCCCTCGCGTCGGCGCTATCTCGCGCTGATGGAGCGCGAGGCGGAGCGCCGGCCCGACCGCAACGCCGTGTCCTGCTCGAACCTTGCCCATGCCTATGCCGGGGCGCTCGAGGACCAGGCCGCGATGCGCGCGCAGCGCGGGCCGAACCTGGCGATCGTCAGCGCCTATAACGACATGCTTTCGGCCCACCAGCCCTATGGCGCCTATCCCGCGCAGATGAAAATCTATGCCCGCGAAGTCGGCGCCACCGCGCAGGTTGCGGGCGGCACGCCGGCGATGTGCGACGGCGTGACCCAGGGGCAGGACGGGATGGAATTGTCGCTGTTCAGCCGCGACGTGATCGCGCTGTCAACCGCGGTCGCGCTCTCGCACCAGATGTATGACGGCGTCGCGTTGCTTGGGATTTGCGACAAGATCGTTCCCGGCCTGATGATCGGCGCGCTGCGCTTCGGGCATTTGCCGGCGATCTTCGTTCCTTCGGGGCCGATGCCCTCGGGGATCGCCAACAAGGAAAAGCAGAAGGTCCGCCAGCTCTATGCCGAAGGCAAGGCGAGCCGCGCCGAGCTGCTCGAAAGCGAGAGCAAGAGCTACCATTCGCCGGGCACCTGCACCTTCTACGGGACGGCCAATTCCAACCAGATGATGCTGGAACTGATGGGGCTGCACATGCCCGGCGCGGCCTTTGTCACGCCGGGAACGCCGCTGCGGCAGGCGCTGACCCGCGCCGCGACCCACCGGCTGGCGGCGATGGCCGCCGATGGCGAGGATTATCGCCCCTTGAGCCAATGCGTCGACGAGAAGGCGATCGTCAACGCGGCTGTCGGCCTCTTGGCGACCGGCGGATCGACCAACCACGCGATCCATATCCCGGCCATGGCCCGCGCCGCGGGCATCCTGATCGACTGGGACGATATCTCCGAATTGTCGACCGCCGTGCCGCTCATCGCCAGCGTCTATCCCAACGGTTCGGGCGACGTGAACCAGTTCCACCAGGCGGGCGGCATGGCCTATGTCATCGGCGAATTGCTCGCGGCCGGCCTCGCCCACCGCGATATCCTGACGGTCGCCGGCGACGGTCTCGAAGACTATGCGCTCGAACCCGACCTCGACGGCGACATGGTCTCGTGGCGCAAGGGACCCGAAACCCCGCGCGACGATGCGATGCTGCGGCCCGTGAGCCAGCCGTTCCAGCCCGATGGCGGGATGAAGCTGGTCCAGGGCAATCTCGGCCGGGCCTGTTTCAAGGCTTCGGCGGTCGATCATTCGCGCTGGACGATCGAAGCCCCCTGCCGGGTGTTCAATCGCCAGGAGGACGTGGCCGAAGCGTTCAAGCGGGGCGAACTCGACCGGGATGTGGTGGTGGTGGTCCGCTTCCAGGGGCCGCGCGCCAACGGCATGCCCGAACTGCACAAGCTGACCCCGCCCTTGGGCGTGCTGCAGGATCGCGGCTACCGTGTCGCGCTGGTTACCGACGGGCGAATGTCGGGGGCGTCGGGCAAGGTCCCGGCGGCGATCCATGTCACTCCGGAGGCGCATGATGGCGGTGCGCTCGCGCTGCTCGAGGATGGCGACCCGGTCAGGCTCTGTGCGGAAAAGGGCGAACTTTCCACCTCCGCCGATCTTTCGGCGCGCAAGCCGTTCGCGTTCCAGGAAGACGAAACCGGCGTCGGGCGCGAGCTGTTTGCCATGTTCCGCAAATTCGCCGATGGCGCCGAACAGGGCGCGAGTGCGATGCTGGCGGGGGCGGAACTATGACGGATCTCGTAGCGCTCGACGTCGGCGGCACCCACGCCCGCTTCGCGCTCGGCAGCGTGCTTGCCAATGGATCGATCGAACTCGACGAGCCGGTCACGCTCCACACCGAGGATTTCGCCACCCCGGAAGATGCCTGGCGGGAGTTCGCGCGCCGGTCGCCCGGTCCGGAGCCCCGCAACGCGGCAATTGCCATCGCTGGCCCGGTTACCGGCGATGTCGTGCCGATGACCAACAGCGCCTGGGTCCTGCGGATCGGCGGATTCAAGCAGGCATTGGGGCTTGAGGCAATCACCGTGCTCAACGATTTCGGGGCGGTGGCCCATGCCGTGGCCCGCGCGCCGGCCGACCAGTTCGCCCATATTGCGGGGCCCGACATCCCGCTGCCCGCGCGCGGCACCGTCAGCGTGATCGGGCCCGGCACCGGCCTGGGCGTGGCTCATTTCCATCGCTACGCCGATAAGCTTGGGGGCGGCTATCACGTCCAGGCAACCGAGGGCGGGCATATCGGATTTGCGCCGCAGGACGAATTCGACGATCGCCTGCTGGCGAACCTGCGCGGGATGTATGGCCGCGTGGCCACCGAGAGGGTCAATGCCGGCCCCGGAATCGAGGCCATCTATGCCGCGCTGGGCGGTCGCGCCCTGAGCCACGACCGGGCGATATGGGAACGCGGCCTGACCGGCGAAGACGACCTGGCGGCGCAAGCGGTCGAGCGATTCTGCGCCTCGCTCGGCAGCGCGGTCGGCGACTATGCCCTCGCCCACGGCGCCAGCGCAGTGGTGCTGGCGGGCGGCCTGGGCCTGCGGCTGCGCGAAATATTGCCGCGTTCGCAATTTGCGGAGAGGTTCCGCGCCAAGCCGCGTTACGAAGAGATGATGGCCGCGATCCCGGTCAAGCTGATTACCCATCCACAGCCCGGCCTGTTCGGGGCTGCCGCCGCCTTTGCACTGGAGCACCTCTCTTGAGCGGATCGATCGGACAGGTGATGCGCACCGCGCCGGTGATCCCGGTGCTGGTGGTCGACGATGTTGCCACAGCGGCCCCGCTGGCCGAGGCGCTGGTTGCGGGCGGGCTAGCGGTCCTCGAAGTGACCTTGCGCACAGAGGCCGCGCTCGATGCGATCAGGGAAATGAAGCAGGTTCCCGGCGCGATTGTCGGCGCCGGGACGGTCACCAATCCGGCCGAGCTCGATGCCGCGCTGGAAGCGGGGAGCGAGTTCATCGTCTCGCCCGGCCTGACCGATACGCTCGGCAGGGCCGCCATTGCTTCGGGCGCGCCCTTCCTTCCCGGCATCGCCACTGCGGGCGACATCATGCGCGGGCTCGACCTCGGGCTGACCCATTTCAAGTTCTTCCCGGCGAGCACGTCGGGCGGCATCCCCGCGCTCAAGGCGCTGGCCGCGCCGTTCGGCCAGTGCCGCTTCTGTCCGACCGGGGGAATTACCATTGAAACCGCACCCGGCTGGCTGGCACTCGATCCCGTGCTGTGCGTCGGGGGAAGCTGGATCGTACCAAGGGGAGAGATCGACTATCGGGCGGTCGAAGCGGCTGCCCGAACAGCAAGGGCGCTTTGACCATGCGCAGCGTTGCCGAGCTCGTCGAACGGCTTGAAACGCACCACGCGCGCACCAGGGAAACTCCGCTGTTCAACCCGGTTTTCCAGCTCTCGCTCGACCTCTCGCGCGACCTCGAAGCGGGCAGGATCGACCTCGACACGATCGAGGCGCTGGTCGCCGAACTCGAATGCGAAGCCTTGGGTGGCCGTGCCGAACGGCTGCGCGGGCTCGTCGCGCCGGTCGGAATCGAGGCGAACCTGG
This sequence comes from Candidatus Andeanibacterium sp., assembly GCF_057143545.1. NCBI lineage: Bacteria > Pseudomonadati > Pseudomonadota > Alphaproteobacteria > Sphingomonadales > Sphingomonadaceae > Candidatus Andeanibacterium > Candidatus Andeanibacterium sp. Next base: position 13,862 of record NZ_DBNHSF010000209.1, on the reverse strand, counting down.
CCGGCTTCCGCGCCGGCCTGTCGGGCGAGAACGGCGATTTCGCTTCCTTCCGCAGGCGCTGGGAGCAGCCGCAACTCCATTGCGTGTTCACCGCCCATCCGACCTTCCTGCTTTCCCCGGGCCAGGCCGAAGCGGTCGCCGCCGCCGCGTCGCAGGACGGCGCGATCGACGCCGACGCCTGCGCGGCTTCCGCCGAACGGCCCGGGATCACCCTCGCCTTCGAGCACGAACAAGCGATGGAGGCGATTGCCAACGGCGCACACGCGCGCGACCGGCTGGTCGCAGCGCTGCTCGAGGAAGCGAGCGAACGCTGGCCAAGGGACTGGCACGCCTTCGCCCCGCTGCCGTTCCGCTTCGCGACTTGGGTCGGCTACGACATGGACGGCCGGACCGACATCAAATGGTACGATTCGATCGGTTTCAGGCTCGGCGAGAAAGCCGTCCGGCTGGCGCGCTATGCGAGCGAGCTCGAAGCGATCGATCCGGCGCACCGGCTGCTCGATACGCTGCGCAAGGCGACCGCCTATGCCGAAGCGCGCGCCGCCGACTTCGGCGCCGACCTGAGCGATCCCGCCGACCTGTCGGCCGCCGCCAACCGCCTGACCGCCGACGATCCGGCCAAGCTGCTGTCGCTGAGGCCGGTGATCGAAGCGCTCGAAAAAGAGGCCAAGGGCGCCGCAACCGGGCACGCGATCAAGCTCAAGACGCTCGCCGCGGCGATGCGCGCCGACGGGCTCGGCGTCGGCTGGATCCACTACCGGATCAATGCGAGCCAGCTCCACAATGCGATCCGCCGGGTGATCGATCCCGAAGGCGGGCTCGATCTCGCCAGCCAGGGCGCGCTGGTGCGGCTGCGCGAGGAACTCGCCAGGGTGAAGCCGCATCGCTCCAATTTCGCCGCGCTGGCGATCGAGAGCAGCACCGCAATCCGCCAATTCCTCTCGATGGCGCAAGTGATCCACCACATCGATGCCGATGCGCCGATCCGCATGCTGGTTGCCGAATGCGAGCAGCCTGCGACGATCCTGGCGGCGCTCTATTTCGCGCGGCTGTTCGGGATCGAGGACAAGGTCGACGTTTCGCCGTTGTTCGAGACCGAGAGCGCACTCGAACATGGTGGGCGCTTCCTCGACGCGGTTTGCGCCGAGCCCGCCTACCAGGCCTATGTCCGCCAGCGCGGCCGGCTGGCGATCCAGACCGGGTTTTCCGACGCCGGGCGCTTCGTCGGGCAGGTTCCCGCGAGCCTCGCGATCGAGCGGCTCCAGGGGCGGCTGGCGCAGGCGATGGCCGCCAACAAGCTCGACGCCGTCGCGGCGCTGGTCTTCAACACGCACGGCGAGAGCATGGGCCGCGGCGCGCATCCCGGTTCGCTCGAGGATCGCTTGACCTGGCCGCTGTCGCCCTGGGCCAAGCGCCGCTTCGTCCGCGCCGGGATCGCGCTCGAACCCGAGGTCAGCTTCCAGGGCGGCGACGGCTACCTGTTTTTCGCCACGCCCGAGCTGGCGCTGGCGACGCTGACAAGGATCGCCGAGATCCACCCCGCCGAAACCGATCCCGACGCTCCGGCCGATCCCTTTTATCGCCGGACCGATCTCAGCCTCGATTTCTATCGCGCGATCAAGGAGCACCAGCGCGAGCATCTCGAAAGCCGGACCTATTCGCGCGCGATCACGGCGTTCGGCCTCGGCATGCTCAATTCGACCGGCAGCCGGGTCTCGCGCCGCCAGTCCGACATTGCCGCAGACCGCGAGATGAGCCTGCGGCAAATCCGCGCCATCCCGCATAACGCGATTCTCCAGCAGCTCGGCTATCCGGTAAACGTGATCAGCGGCATCGGCACCGCCGCCGAAGGCAATTACGAAGACATCGCCGGACTGCTGCGCGAGAGCGAGCGCGGACGCCAGCTGATCCGCTATGCCCGCGCGGCCAACGCGCTCGCCAGCGTCAAGACCGTCGCCGCCTTTGGCGAGCTGTTCAACTCCGCCTATTGGGCGAGCCGCCCCTATCGCGGGACCGAGCTGCAGCTGCAGGATGCCTGCGAGGCGCTGGCCGAATATCTCGTCAAGGACGACCGGGTCGGCGTGTTCCGGCGGCTCGCCTCGCGGCTGAGGATCGATGCGATGAAGTTCCACCGGCTGCTCGCGCTCATCCCCGACGAGAACCCGCGCGCCGACCGCGAACAGGTCCGGCGCGCGATCGGGGTGCTGCAGGCGCTGCGGCTGGCGCTGTTCCAGCACATGTTCATCTGTGCAGTCTCGATTCCGGTGTTCAGCCGGGCGAACGACATTGCCCGCGAGGACGTGCTCGAAATGGTCTTCACCCTGCGGATCGAGGAAGCGCTGGCGCAATTGCGGCGCGCCTTCCCGACCAGCTTCCCCAAGCTGAGCGATTTCGCGATGGACGAACCGACCGATTATCCCGCGGGCGCGGGCGACAGCTATGAAGCGATCCAGCGGAACTATGTCGACCCGATCGAGCGCGCCCACCTTCTGTCGCTGAGGATCGCGACCGCCATCGCCAACCATTTCGGAGCGCATGGCTAAGTTCCGGCTTGGCGTTATCGCCTGCCCGTTCTAGCGGCATTTCATGGCCGACCTGTTCGAATTTGCCGTCAAGCGGAACCTGCGGGTGGTGATGGCGCGCCTCCGCGCCAAGTCGATGGTCGCGCTCGACAGGATCGCGCGGCTATTCGGCGGGCGGGCAATCCGGGAAAGCCATGTCTCGGTCTATGGCGTGCCGATGGTCTCCAATTTCGGCGACAAGACCTTCCGCTATTGCTTCTACGGCACGTACGGAAAGCATCTCTCGAACTATCTCGATGCGATCGACCGGCCGTTCGCCTTCGTCGATATCGGCGCGAACCAGGGCCTGTTCACCCTCATTGCCGGGCGCAACCGCCAGTGTTGCAGGCTCGTTGCGATGGAGCCGGTGAAGCGGACATTCGGTTATCTTGAAGCCAATGTCGCGCTCAACCGGCTCGGCGACCGGGCGAAATTGCTCAATGCCGCCCTGTCCGACGCTTCAGGCACGGCCGAGATCGCGATCAAGCCCAATCACAGCGGCGTTGCGTCGATCGCGGGTGGTCGAAGCCTGGACGACTGGCCGACCGAGACCATCGCGCTGATGTCGATTGCCGAGCTCGACCAACATCTCCCGGACGACCGGGAAATCGTGGTCAAGGTGGATGTCGAGGGGCATGAACCGGTGGTGATCGCGGAGCTGCTCAAATCGCGCCATCTCGCCCGGATTTCGGGGATTTTCTACGAGATGGACGAGCGCTGGGCCGATGCGGGGAGGATTGCGGACATGCTCCGGGAAGCCGGTTTCACCCGCTTCACCAAATACGGCATCCGCCGGCATTACGACATGCTGGCCGAGCGCCAGGACTGAACTCTCAGTCCGGCCCACGGACCTTGCGCGGAGGCTCCTTGCGAAAGGTCCAGACCCCGTGATGGACCCGCGCGACGACCCCGCCCAGGGTCGCATCCTTGCCGTTCTGCAGCCGCTGCATCAGCTTCACCACCGCACTGATCCGCGGCTCCACGCCGAGCATGCCGATCGCCCGGGCGATGGTCCGCACCCTGATCGCCTGCGGCGCCCGGGGCCGGTAGCGCACCTCGCCTTCGCCCACTTCGACGGCATCTTCCCATTCGCGCTGGGCCGCCCATTGCAGGACAATTTCCGCCTCGGCGAGATGCGCCGCGGCCTGCGCGATCGAGGGGACATCGAGCCAGTCCGCCTCGGCCAGCGCCGCGCGGATCCGCGCGCGATCGTATTTGGGATCGTCGTTGCTCGGATCCTGCGCCGGTTCGAGCCCCGACCGCTCGACGATCTCGGCGAGTTCGCTGCGCCGCCAGCCGAGCAATGGCCGCAGCAGCGGAATGTCCGTCCTGGGGATCGCGCCGCGCGCCCGTACCCCCGCCAGCCCCGGCACTCCGCTGGCCCGGTTGAGCCGCATGATCAGGGTCTCGGCCTGGTCGTCGGCATGGTGCGCGGTCGCAATCGCGGCAATTCCCCTTGCCTCGCTCCATTTGGCCAATGCCGCATAGCGCGCCGCGCGCGCGCGATCATGGAGATTGCCCTGCGCGACCTTCACAGTGAGGATCTTGTGGGGAATGCCGTAGGCCGCGCATAATTCGGCGACCATCGCCGCCTCATGCGCGCTTTCTGGCCGCAATCCGTGATCGACCGTGGCTGCCTCGATCCGCTCGGGGATCGCGGCCCGGGCGAGCAGCAGCAGCGCGAGGCTGTCGGGCCCTCCCGAAACCGCCAGCCCGAGCCTTTCCCCTTCGGGCCAGATCCGCGCCAGGTCGCCGGCAAAGCGCGCGATCAGCTTGTGAGGCAGGGCTTCAATCGCAGGTCACCTTGGCCCGGTCGCTCTCATATTGTTCCTGCAGGCGGCCGGTTGCCAGCGCCGGGAACTTCTCTCCGAATTCGGCCAGCGCGATGCAGGCGCGGTTCGTGTCATCGATCGCGACCATCGCCTCGGCGAGGAACAGCAGGCTGTCCGGCGCCCTGATGCCATCCGGATCGCTCTGGTAATTCTGCAGGAACCAGGGTGCGGCTTCGCGCGGCTTGCCGTCGTCGAGATAGGCCCGGCCGAGCAGGTTGCGGCCATAGCTGACCCGCCAGTGATCGGGATGATTGTCTAGGAACAGGCGCAGTTGCTGCTGCGCCTCCGGAAAAAGTCCCTCCTGCCACAGGCGGAAGCCATAGACATATTCGTCATCCCCGGGATCGCCGGAATCGGGCTTGGCGATCGCCTGGACCGCCGCGACCCTTTCCGGGCTGGGCGGTTCGGGCTCGGCTTCGAGCGCGGCCTGGCGCTCCGCCGCTTCGCGTTGCGCAGCCTCTTCGACGGCACGCTCCGCCGCCAGCCGCTGTTCGCGCTCGGCCTCGATCACTTCGAGCCGGGAAGTCAGCAGACCGATGTCGTAAGCGTTGACCTCGACCTGCGAGGTCAGGCGGGCCAGCTGGGCCTCGATCGAATCCAGCCGGCCGAGGATGTCGGTCACGGCGCTGGTCGACGGCCCGATCGGCACGATCTCGGTGCCCGGAGTGCCGGTCTCGACCTCGGGCTCGAAAAATCGTCCATCGCCCCCCGGAAACACCCGGCGCTGGAGCGCGCGCACTTCGGATTCGATCTTGCGTAGCCGCGCCTCCTCGTCGCCCGACTGGGCAAGGGCCGGCACGCTCGATAGACCAACACCGGCGAGGACCGACGCCAGCACGAGCGTCCGGCGGAGCTTCCCCCTCATTCGCGGCGGTCGGGCAAACATCCTGTTCTCCTGTCTTCAATTCTGCTCGAAACCGAATGGCTCCACCATGCCAAACGCCGCCTGAACGACGGGATGGCGAATTGTGCCAATCGCCGATTCACTTGTCGAGTTGGCCGCCTCGCTAAGCTGTGGGCGACAGTTCGCCGTCCGCATCCGCGGCTGTCGGCGGAGCAGCGGGCGCCGCCTGCACGGGGTCATTTGCCGCGGGTTGTGCCTGGTCCGACCCGACCGGCGTGGACGGAGCCCGCCGAACCGCAGCCGGGGCCGGCGCAGTGCCTGCCGGCGGGGCTTCATCCGCCGGTGCGCCGCGCGCCAGCAGGGCCGCTGCCGAAACGGGCAGATCGACAAGCTCCCCGGATTCCGCGAGCCTTGGCACGGCCACGCCGCCGATCGTGATGTCGAGCATGTCGGGCTGGGCTGTGACGAGCTTGGGAGCGATTGCCCCGGGCGGGATCGCAAAGCTCTCGCCCGCGGCAAGTTCGCGCTCCAGCAGGATTTGCCCGCCGTCTTCATAAAACCTGACCCAGGTTCGCGCAGACGCCGTAAAAACGACTTCGCCCGAAGGATCGATTTCAGCGACTTGCGGCATGGCGGGGAGCGTCGACTCCGCTCGTTGCCCAGGCTCTCGCGGAGCCTCATCCGCGGTAAGCCAGGGAAGCGAAGCGCCCGGCGAGACATACGTACTCCACACGAACAGCGAACCGCCGACCAACAGGACCAGGGCCGCAAAGGCGGAAAACCAGGCCAGGCCCGAAGACGGGATGCGCGCGGGATCGCCAGGCTCGAATGCCCGATTGGCAAATCCACTGCCTTGCGGATCGAGGATCGCCAGTTCTTCGCGAACCCGTCGTGCAATTTCGCCCTGGTCGAGGTCGACGAGCTTGGCATAGCTCCGCGAGAAGCCGACCGCGTAGGTCCGCCCGGGCAGCTTGTCGAATTGTCCCGCCTCGATCAGCGCGAGATGGCGCTCGGTAATGCGTGTCCGGGCGGCAATTTCGGCCAGCGAAAGGCCCTTTGCCTCACGAGCCGTGCGCAAGCTCTCGCCCACGCCGGGCGGCGCTACCTCGAACTCGTCTTCGCTTTCTTCGTCGACCACCCTTGCCCCCGTCTGAGCCCCTATCGGCCCCCTGCGGATCGGAATGTGCCACAGAAATAACCGGATTGTTACAAGTCAAGCGCTTACATAGCACATTGAAGAAGAATGGGCCGAGCCGAATTCTTCCAGCGGCGAATTCAATCGACGTCGATATCGCGCGCCGCGGCCCAGTGCTCGATCGCCCGGCGCATGTCGGGAGGGGGAGCGCCCAGCCAGCCGTTCATGGCCTGGCGGATCTGTCCGAGATCGACCTTTCGCACCAGCGACTTGATCGGCCCGACCGAGGCCGGGGTGATCGAAAGCCGTTCGATCCCGAGGCCAAGCAGCGCCAGGGCCTCGAGCCGCCTGCCGCCCATCTCGCCGCACACCGTCACATCGACATCGTGGCCGGCCGTGGCGGTCACGATCCGCTTGATGAAGCGCAGGATCGAAGGGCTGACCCAGTCATAGCGTTCCGCCAGCTTGGGATTGGCCCGGTCTGCCGCGAACAGGAACTGGGTGAGGTCGTTCGTGCCGATCGACAGGAACGATATCTTGGGCAATAGCAAGTCGAGAACTTCGGCCAGCGCCGGGACTTCCATCATCACGCCATAGCGGATTTCCACCGGCAGCTGCTTCTTCTGCTTTTTCAGGAACGCCAGCTGCTCTTCGAACACAACCCGCGCCGCATCGAATTCCCACGGTTCGGAAACCATCGGGAACATGACGTTGAGCGTCCTCCCCCCCGCCGCCTCGATCAGCGACCTTGCCTGCGCCTTGAGCAAGCCTTCGCGCTCCAGCGCGAGGCGCAAGGCACGCCAGCCCATCGCAGGGTTCTCGTCATTGCCCGAATGTTCGCTGCGCAAATAGGGCAGCGACTTGTCGCCGCCGATATCGACCGTCCTGAAGACAACCGGTTTTTCGCCCGCGCCTTCGAGCACATCCCGGTATAGCCGCGTCTGGCGCTCGCGCTGGGGCATCGTGGCCGAGACGAGAAACTGGAATTCGGTCCGGAACAGCCCGATGCCGTCCGCCCCGGTCAGGCTGAGCATGGCGATGTCGTCGCGCAGCCCGGCATTCATCATCACCGTGATCCGGGTGCCATCCTTGCTGAACGGCTCGACATCCCGCAGCTTGGCATAGGCCGCCTGGCGCTCCTTGCTCCTGGCGAACCGTGCCTCGAACGCATCGGCGACCGATTGGGAAGGGCGCGCGGTCACGATCCCCTGATCGGCGTCGACCAGCAGCAAATCGCCCTGGCGAATAAGCGAGCGGGCATTGCGGACCCGCCCGATCACCGGCACCCCCATCGCCCGGGCCACGATCACGACATGGGCGGTCAGCGAGCCTTCTTCCATGATCACGCCCTTGAGGCGGCGCTTGTCGTATTCGAGCAGCTCCGCCGGTCCGAGATTGCGCGCGATCAGCACCGCATCCTCGCGCAGGCCCATCTTGGCGGCGGTTCCCATCTGCCCCGAAACGATCCGCAACAGGCGGTTCGCGAGGTCCTCAAGATCGTGCATCCGGTCCGCCAGCAGCGGATCGTCGATCTGGCGCATGCGCATCCTCGTGCGTTGCTGGACGCGCTCGATCGCCGCCTCGGCGGTCAGGCCGGAATCGATCGCTTCGTTGATCCGGCGGCTCCAGCCCTCGTCATAGGCGAACATCTTGTAGGTCTCGAGCACCGCCTCGTGCTCGCCGCCGACCCCGAATTCGGCCTGGTTGGCCATGGTGTCGATCTGTTCGCGCATCTTGTCGAAGGCGAGATAGACCCGCTGGCGCTCGGCCTCGATATCTTCGGCCACGGTATGCTCGATCTCGATCCGCGGCTGGTGGAACACCGCCACCCCGCAGCCCAGGCCCTTGACCAGCGTCAGCCCGGTGAGCGTATCGGGTTCGGACAGGGCGGGATTTGACGATGCGGCATCTTCGGAATCGACCAGCCCGGCATTGTCGATCAGTTCGGCCAGCACCATCGCGACCGTCTGCAGCGCTTCGATCTCGACCTCTTCGTAGCGCCTTGGATCGACATGCTGGACGGTCAGCACGCCGATCGCGCGTTCGCGCCGGACGATCGGCACGCCGGCAAAGGAATGGAATTTTTCCTCGCCCGTTTCAGGGCGATAGGAGAAGTCCGGATGGGCGGTCGCCTCGGCCAGGTTCATGGTCTCGACATTGGCCGCGATCGTGCCGGTCAGGCCTTCGCCGACGCCCATCCGCGTGACATGGACCGCGGCCTGGTTGAGGCCGCGGGTGGCGAACAGTTCGAGCATTCCCTCCCGCAGGAGGTAGATCGAGCAGACTTCGCTATCGAGCGCCTCGCCGATAATGTCGACGACCTGGTTGAGCTTGCCCTGCGCGTGAAGGCGCGAAGCCATCACCTCGTGCAGCTGGGTCAGGATCGATCGGGCGGCGGCGGCGGCGGTCATGGGCAACGCCTATCGCATAATTGCGACAATGAAAGATAGGCCGTAGGACCTACCGCAAGTTGCGTACGCCTGAACGGCTAGATTTCGGCGATTTCTTCCTTGATCTTGAGCTTCTGCTTCTTGAGCTGCTGAAGCGTCGCTTCGTTGGGGTAGGGCCGGTTCATCTCTTCGCGGATCAGCTTCTCCAGTCCTTCATGCTTGGACTGCAAGGCGGCGGCGTGAGATGAGTTCATGGGCTTGCTCCTTATGCTGCAGATCGCCTCTGAGGACCTGCGTCCTGGCGACTCGCCAAGCGGCGGAGCCGCGCAATTGTCATCAAATCATAATAGTCCTAAATCGACAATTACCATTGTCGAATGCGACCGGATATTTCCCGGTTGCGGCGGGACGAGTGCGGGAGGCTCGCCGGTGAGCGAAGAGGAAATGCGCAAGAAGCTGGCCGGCCTGCGCGTTGAACATCGCGATCTCGACGCGGCGATCGACGCGCTCACCCTGGCCGGTTCACAGGACCAGCTGCAGATAGCCAGGCTCAAGAAGCGCAAGCTGAGGTTACGGGACCAGATCTCGATCATCGAGGACAACCTCACCCCCGACATCATCGCCTGAGGGTTAATCCAGGGGCATTTTCGTTCCGCTCAGGGACAGTCCGAAATTGGCGGCAGAATCGGCCCCCGCCGGGCTGGTCTTGGCCCGTTCGAAGGTCTAGCCACATTTCTGTCATGAGTGGCGAAGCGAACCTCAACCAGCCGATCGTCGAAGCCCTCTATCGCGAGGCCCTGATCCTGGCCGACGACGTTCGCGCCGCGTTCGACCTGTCCGCCAGGAGCACCGGGACGGGAGAGCACGAAGACCTGACCCGGATTGCGATGTCGTGCGAAGCGCTGCGCACCACCACGCGGATGATGCATATCATCGCCTGGCTCTTGAACCAGCGGGCCTTCTTCAACGGCGAGATCAGCGAACTCGCCTTGCGCCGCCATGGACGCCTGCCGAAAAAGACCGCCAGGTCCGATCCCGAACATCTCGCGCGGATCGAACCCGAGATCCGCGAACTGGTGCTGGAATCCGAACGCCTCTATGCCCGCGTCGAACGGCTCGACCAGGCCTGGCAGGAGAGCTTCGAGCTCGGGCAGGCGGAAATCCACCGGATGCACAAGCGCATCAGCGAGCAGGTGAGCCGCTTCTAAATCTTTCCGATCGCGCGCCGCCAGCGGGCCAGGCGGGCCGCTCTTTCCTCCGCGCCCATCGATGGTTCGAAGCGCGCCGTGCCGCCGCGCATCGCCCTGGCGGCGTCCTCAAGCGCCGGCTGGATGCCTGCACCGACTGCTGCGAGCATCGCAGCGCCCAGCGCGGTGGTTTCGACGAAATCGGGCCGCTCGACCGGAAGGCCAAGGATGTCCGCGATATCCTGCACCATCCAGTTGTTGACGCTCATTCCGCCATCGATCCTGAGCGCCGTCCACGCCACTCCGTCGGCGGCATAGGCTTGGGCGAGATCGTGGGTCTGGTGCGCCATCGCCTCGAGCGCGGCGCGGGCAATCTCCGCCTTGCCGGTTGCGAAGGAGAGGCCGGTCACCGATCCGCGCGCCTCCGGGTTCCAGTGCGGCGCACCCAGGCCCGTATGCGCGGGCACGATCACGACACCGTGGCTGCCATCGATCGAACGGGCGAGGTCCTCGGTCTCCGCGGCGGTGTCGATGATCCCGAGCGAGTCCCTGAGCCATTTGATCAGGCTTCCGGCGACGAACACCGACCCTTCGATGGCATAATGCCGCGCGCCGCCCAGCTGGTACAGCACCGTGCCGAGCAGGCGATTGTCGGACCGGGGGAGCTGCTGCCCGGTGCAGGTCAGGACGAAGGCCCCGGTGCCGTAAGTGATCTTGGTCTCGCCCGGCGCGAGACAAGCCTGGCCGATCGTGGCCGCCTGCTGGTCCCCGGCAATACCGGTGATCGCAATCGCCGCGCCGAACAGTTCCGGCAGGGTCTTGCCGAATTCCCCGGCATTGTCGCCAACTTGCGCGAGCGCGGTGCGGGGCACTCCGAACAATTCGCACAGGTCCTCGTCCCAACCGGCACCGGCCAGCGGCAGCAGCAGCGTCCGGCTGGCATTGCTGGCATCGGTTATGTGCAGTCCGCCGGTCAGTTTGCAGACCAGCCAGCTGTCGATGGTGCCCAGCGCCAGTGTGCCATTCGTCGATGCTGCAGCGACCTCGGGCACGTTTTCGATCAGCCAGCGCATCTTGGTCGCCGAGAAATAGGGATCGAGCAGCAGGCCGGTTGTCTCCTGCACCCCGGGCTCGTGCCCCTGCTCCTTCAACCCGGCGCAGAAATCGGCCGTTCGCCGGTCCTGCCAGACGATGGCCCGCGCCAGCGGCTCGCCGCTGTTCCTGTCCCACGCGACCACCGTTTCGCGCTGGTTGGTGATACCGATGCAGGCGATCCGGTCCGCTCCTCCGGCCTTGCCGACCATGTCGCGCCCGCATTGGAGGGTCTTGTCCCAGATCTCCGCGGGATCGTGCTCGACCCAACCGGGGCGCGGATAATGCTGGGTCAGTTCGCGTTGCGCAACGCCATGCAGCTTGCCGTCGAGCGCGAACAGCATCGCACGGGTGGAGGTCGTTCCTTCGTCGAGCACCAGGATGAATCGGTCGGCCATGGCATTCCTCTCGCTGCTGGCCCATATGCGGCGCATGGCGCTGCCTCCGCAACCCTGGCCGACCGGTGTCACCGAACAGCTCGAACCACTGGTGCGGCGCGTGCTCGCGCCCAACCCTTCGCCCTTCACCTACACCGGCACGCAGACCTACCTGGTCGGCACCGGGAACGATTTGGCGGTGATCGACCCCGGCCCTGACGAGGCCGAGCACCTCGAGGCGCTGCTGGCGGCAATCGGCGATGCGCAAGTCACCGCGATCCTGTGCACCCACACCCATCGCGACCATTCGCCCGCCGCCGCTCCGCTAGCGCGGGAAACCGGCGCACCGATCGTCGGCTGCGCGCCGCTGGCGATCGAAAGCGGCGAGCCGCGCGTCGATGCGCCGTTCGACAAGGCCTATGCCCCCGATCGTGTGCTGGCCGACGGCGTAGGCATCTCCGGCACCGGCTGGACGCTCACCGCCGTGGCCACGCCCGGCCACACGTCCAACCATCTGTGCTACGCGCTCGAGGAATCCGGCGCGCTGTTTACCGGCGATCATGTGATGGGCTGGTCGACCAGCGTGGTGGTGCCCCCCGATGGCGACATGGCCGATTACATGGCGAGCCTCGACAAGCTCTATGCCCGCGACGACCGGATCTACTACCCGGCGCACGGCCCGGCTGTGACCAAGCCGCGCCAACTGGTGCGCGGGATGATCGGTCACCGCAAGCAGCGCGAGCGCCAGATCGTCAGGCTGCTGGGCGAAGCAGAACGGGCCCCGGCGCAGGCCGGGGCCTCAGGCGGACAAGGATTGACTGAAGGCTCGAGGTCCCTGCCTCCGCAGGGACTCAACGTAATGGACCTCGTCCCGAAGATGTACGCCGCCATCGACACACGCCTGTGGCCCGCCGCGGCGCAATCGGTGAAGGCGCACCTGATCGAGCTTGAGCGGCAGGGCCGGGTGAAGTTTGACGGACAGATCTGGGCGCTGGCGAAACCCGATTGACTCTCCCGACGAAGCTGACAATTTCCTGTCCGGTTCAATGGTCTTGGGGGGAATCGGGCCATGGCGAGTCTCGCGGAAGGGGGCGCTGCGGCGCAGGTAAATCCAAGGAATTACCGCGCCGACCAGGGCTTCTTCCTCGGCATGGCGCTGCTGCTGTCGCTGCTGACCGCCACCGGCTTTGCACAACTCGCCCTGCGCGGCATTACCGATCCGATCGGCGCACCGTTTCGCGTCCACGTCCATGCATTGCTGCTGGGCGGCTGGCTGATCCTGTTCTGCACGCAGAACCTGCTGGCGTACTGGGGGAATATCAAGCTGCACCGCAAGCTCGGCTGGGCGGCGCTGCTGCTCGTTCTGGCTATCATGGCTGCCAATTACCATGTGACCATCCGGGCCATTATCGAAGGCCGCATGGGCATTGCCGGAGCTACTCCATCCAGCTTCCTCGCGCTGGGCACCGCCGACACGCTGACCTTCGCCGGGCTGGTCGCCTGGGCGATTGCGAAGCGGCGCGACACGCAATGGCATCGCCGGCTGCTGTTCGGCGCGACGCTGATGGTGGCGGTCGCAGGGTTCAACCGCCTGCTGGCGGACATGCCCCCGGCGATCGCGCCGTTCCTGGGGATTGGCACCCAGTTCGCCTTCCTCGCCGCGATCACGCTGCATGACCGCAAGGTTCTGGGCAAGGTGCACGGGGCCACGATCGCGGTCGCCATCGTCGTGCTGGTGCAGCATGCCATCCCGGTGGTCTTCCCGATGATCGGTCCATGGAACGCCCTTGTAGCGAGCATCGTGGGGTAAGGAGCATGGCCAGTATCGCATCGCCTGCAACCGACCACGCCACCCGCGAACGGCGGTTCTTCTTCGGCATGTCGCTGCTGCTGATTGCAGCGGCATTGCTCGGCTTCGGCTGGTTCCAATATGCCGGGATTTCGAGCTGGGGCGCGCCGTGGTGGGTGCATGTCCACGCGGTGAGCCAGATGGGCTGGCTCGGCTTCTATGCCTTGCAGAACTGGCTGGTGATGCAAGGCAATCTCGCGCTGCACCGCAGGCTGGGCGTGTTCGGAATTGTCTTCGCGGTGTGGCTGCTGGTGGCCGGGTTCAACATCGCCTACCTGTCGCTTGCGACCGGCCGCAATGACGGGCTGATCCCGCCAGCCTACCTGGCCGCACTCAATTTGACCAACCTTTCCACTTTCGCCCTGCTGTTTGCGGCCGCGATCAGCAAACGGCGCCAGAGCGACTGGCACAAACGGCTGATGCTGAGCGCGATGATCGTGCTCTCGCTGCCGAGCCTCGGGCGCATCCTGATCATGCTGGACATTCCCAGCACGCTCAACCGGACCCTGTTCCTGCTGGCCTTCATCGCGATCGGGATGATCTTCGACTGGCGGAACCGCGGCAATATCCACCCTGCCTATATCTGGGGCGCGGG
>NZ_DBNHSF010000208.1:0-2918 GCF_057143545.1 Candidatus Andeanibacterium sp. | reverse complement strand
GGTGACATGGTTGTCGAACAGCGCGACCAGATAGCCGTCGCCTTCCGGTGAATTGGCGCTGCGCGGGATGAAGCACGGCTCCTGCAGCGATCCGTCCGGGCCGCACCACCAGCTCTGTTCCGTGCCGTTTGCCAAGTCGAAATGGGTCAGCGTGTTGATCGCTCCGGCGAACGGTCCGGGCGGGCCGTTATAGGGTTTGGCAAGGTCATAGGTGATCATCCAGCCATGGCGATAGGGCTTGCCCGCGACCCGGTCGTCGATCCGCGGGAATTCGCCCGGCGCCTCGCCCAATTTGGTCACGCTTTCGACCACATCCTCGTTCGAGGTCAGATCGACGGTGATCCGCGCCAGTTCGGTCATCGCCAGTCGGGGATCGAACGGCGCGCCGTCCTTGTCGGGGAAGAACGGCAGGCTGCCGATTTTCGAGACGGGCGTATCGAGATGCACCTTGGTGCCTTCGACAAAGGCATTCATCACATGGCACGAGCAGATGCCCTCGTCATGCCTGAACCAGCGCATGTCGCTGCCATCGCTGTCGCGCCGCATCACGCCGAGCCAGGTCGGCAGCGAGCGGTCGTAATAGAAATGCGGGCGATCCTGTTCGAGCACGCTTTCGTCCGAACTGTAGGGCGAAACCGGGATCACGATGTAATCGCCGGCGATCGCGAAATCGTGCAACATGGTGTAATAGGGCACTTCGAAATCGGCGCGCCGCACGACCTTGCCGTCTTCGTCGATCTCGAAATAATGCGCATCACGCGCCAGGTCGCCGTCGCAGGCATAGGCGATGTTGCACAGGTTCCCGGTCTCGGGGTCGATCTTGGGATGCGCGCCGAAGGTGCGCAGCGGCAGCTGGCCCTGCCAGTCGGTATAACCGTCGGTATCGAGCGACAGCTTGTCCATGACGAGGCAGGGGCTGTCCTCCTTCATCGCCAGTAATTCCTTGCCGAACACCAGCACATTGGTGTTGGCGGTGCCGCGGTGCTGGCCGATAACCGAGGGGTCGTCGGTCCGTGGGTTGCGATAGGAGCCGAACAGCGCCTTGCCCGCGGCGTTTTCGAGCTTCCACTTGTCGGTCTTGGCATAGCGTTGCTTGAAGCCGATCCTGCCGTCCTTGATGCGGAACATGGTGACCATGCCGTCGCCGTTGAAGAACTGGTCTCCGCCGCCTGCCCGGGGAGCGAATTGCGGGTCGGGATGGACCCGGTAGAACGCCCCGTCGAGATCCGCGGGAACCTCGCCTTCCAGCTCGAGATCGGCGATATCGCCTTCGATCCGGCCGAGCCTGAGCACGTCTCGGTAAAGCGGTTCCGGCGGAAAATGGACCATCTTCTAACTCCCGTTCGATCCTGTTCAGGCGCTCACCAGTTCGCGGCACTCGACCAGCATGGTTGCCGCCGCCGTGTTCGAAATGGGCACGTGATAATTGCGCGAAATCTCCCTCAGATCGTCGCCAAGGGCGGCGCGGGCGGCGATCCAGTTGAGGATTTCGACCCCCTGGCTGCCCGCCAGCTCGACGATTTCGAGCGTCGAATGCTGCAGCAGCGCGTCCGGATTGCCGACAAGGTTGTCGAGGCAGAAGCGGTCATAATCGACATTGAGATGGCCCGCCCGCTTGCCTTCGAGCTGGTGCGACAGCCCGCCGGTGCCGAGCACCACGATCGTCTCGTCGCCTTCCCAGCTGCGCAGCGCGCGCCCGACGGCCAAGCCGAGGTCGCGGCACCGCTTCGGGCTCGGCAGGGGGTGCTGGACGGTATTGATCGCGATCGGGACCAGCCGCGTGGAAAATTCCTCCTCGCCCGGCCACAGCAGTTCGTAAGGCACCGCGACCGCGTGATCGACCACCATCTTCTGGCACATGACGGGATCGAATTCGCTTTCGACCACTTCCTCGATCACATGCCACGACAATTCGGGATAGCCCTTGAACGGCCGCGCGAAGGAAATCCCCCAGCCTTCGTCTTCATGGCGGTATTCGGGCGCGGCGCCGATCGCGAAGGTCGGCATTTTGTCGAGGAAGAAATTGAGCCCGTGGTCGTTGTAGAACACCACCGCGACATCGGGCTTCTTCTCGGCCAGCCAGCGATGGACCGGGGCGAAACCGTCGAAGAACGGCTTCCAATAGGGATCCTGCTGCAGGCCGCGGGCAATGGCGCTGCCGATCCCGGGCACATGGCTGGTGAAGACTCCGCCGATAATGCTGCTCATGCCAGTTCCCCTTCGCGGATGGTGACGCCATGCGAGAGCAGCATGGCCTTGAATTCGTCGAGGCTCATCCCGGTCTGGAGCGCGCCGAGGTCCTGCACATTGAGCCCGAAAATCCCCGCCAGCTTGGCCAGGTAATAGACGTTGCCCCCGGCATCGAGCATGGCCAGCACGTCGCGCTTGCGCACGGCGTCCTTCTGCTCGTTGGTGAGGTGGAACTTCGCCATGTAGGCTTCTTCGTCGGCGCGGAACGCATCGCGATTGGCAGCGCTGTTGAACGAATAGCACATGTCGTTGAGCGCGAACCCGCGCATGGCGAGATCGCCGTCGAACGGATTCGTCCCGGGTATCCTGCCCCTGGTCGATCCTGGCTGGCGAATGGGTGGCTCCATGCCTCTCCTCCGGTCACAATGGGTATTTGATGCCGTGAGCGACGGGGCAGCGCCTTGTCCTGAGTCAAATTCGCGAAAGATTGCGAGGAGCGCGGGCACCGCCGCCAGCGCGATCCGCCAGCTCTATGCCCCTTCGGCAGGCTCAGGACAGGCTGGCCCGGCTCGATCGCGCTCACCAGCGACCAGCCCGGCTCGGCGCTGAACTGTCAGCACCTGTGGCGGAAGCGAAGCTGAACGAGCGCAGCGAGGACAATTGGGCATTCCGGGTGCCGCCGATGCCGGGGCCGGCGCGGGCGGTGTCGTCATGCCGCTGGTGAAGGC
>NZ_DBNHSF010000207.1:0-3782 GCF_057143545.1 Candidatus Andeanibacterium sp. | reverse complement strand
CCGCCGATGCGCGCGAAGGCTCGGTTGTCCCGGTCACGCTCGAAGCCCAATGGCTTGCCTGCACCGACGAAGTCTGCGTTCCCGAACGTGCCTCGCTGGGGACATCGATCGCGATTGGTGGCGATGGCGCAGCCGAACCGCGCTTCGATGCCTGGCGCAGCGCCATTCCCGCGTTGATCGACCGCAAGGGCAGCTTCCAGCCGGACGGCAACCGCCTGCTTGTGAGCATTCCATTGCCTGCCTCGCTTCAGATCGAAGCGCCGCATTTGTTTCTCGATAACGAGGAACTGGTCGATTATGCCGCGCCCCAGGAATACTGGCGCGATGGCGACCAGCTGATCATCCAGCTCGCGTTGAAGTCCGATAGCGTTGCGACGCCTGCGAAGGTCTCCGGAATCCTCAAGCTCGACGATGCCGGGGGCGGAATTCGCTTCGAAGCCGATCCGGGCGAAGTCGGGACGGGCGGGACCCGGCTTGTCTTTGGCGGCACGGGCGAGTTGTCTTCGCTGGCCGTGCTGCTGCTCATGGCGCTGGCAGGCGGGTTGCTGCTCAACATCATGCCCTGCGTTTTTCCGATCCTGTCGCTCAAGGCGATGAGCCTTGCCAGGGCCAGCGAGAGCGAGGCCGACGCACGCAAGGACGGGCTCGCCTATACCGCGGGTGTGATCCTTGCCACGCTCGCGCTGGGCGCGCTGATGCTCGCGCTGCGCGCGGCCGGGAACGAGATCGGCTGGGCGTTCCAGCTGCAGGAACCGGGCGTGGTGGTGTTCCTGCTGGTGCTGGCGACCGCGATCACCGCCAATTTCGCGGGCCTGTTCGAACTGCCCTCGCTGTCGGTCACCAGCGACAGGCCGTTCGGCGCTTTTGCCACCGGGCTGCTGGCGGCGTTCGTCGCGACGCCGTGCACCGGGCCGTTCATGGCCGCGGCGATGGGCGCGGCGCTGTTGCTGCCGGCGGAACAGGCGTTGCTGCTGTTCGCGGTGCTGGGGCTGGGGATAGCTTTGCCTTTCCTGCTTTTGGGATTTGTACCTCCCTTGCGCCGCATGTTGCCGAGGCCCGGCCCCTGGATGAACACTTTCCGGCGGATCATGGCGGTGCCGATGGGGCTTACCGCGCTGGCGCTGGTTTGGCTGTGCTGGCGGTTGGGGGGGACGAACTATGCGATCGCGGCAGCCGTGCTGGGTGCAATCCTGTTGCTGACGCTTTGGGCGGTCGGGCGCGAGCAGCGCGCGGGCCGGAAAGCCGGAAGGATTGCAGCTTTCGGCGCCGTCGTGCTTGCGGGATTGGCGTTTGCGGCCTTGCCCAGGGCCTATGCCCCCGCACCTGCCGAGCAGGGCGAGAGCGTGCTCGCCACCGTACCCTTCAGCGAAGCCGCGCTCGCCGAGGCGCGCGCCAGCGGCCAGCCGGTATTCGTCTGGTTCACCGCCGATTGGTGCCTGACCTGCAAGGTCAACGAGGGGCTGGCAATCGAACGCGAGGAAACGAGGCAGGCGTTCGAGAAGGCCGGAGTGATCGCGATCAGGGGCGACTGGACCCGCCGCGATCCCGCAATCACTCGTTTCCTGACCGAGCAGGGCGCAGCCGGGGTGCCACTCTATCTCTGGTATCCGGCCAATGGCGATGGCCAGCAATTGCCGCAGGTGCTGACGCCCGACAGCCTCGTGGAGCTTGCTAACAGATAAACCGTTCGTGCTGAGGCTCCGGCTCGAAGCACTGGTCCTTCGAGACGGCCATTCAGCCTTCCGGCTTCAAGGCCTCCTCAGGACGAACGGCTGGGTCTGGCGCATCGCTTCCGCCCCGCCTGCACCAATCGACGAATTCGCGCGGCATGGCGCTGGCGGGCAGTTCCAGCCTCCCCGCACCGGGCAGGGTCGCCTCGATTGCGCGCGGGCCGGTGAAGACATCGAGCTCGCCTGCAGCGGCCGGCAGATTGCCTTCCCAGCGCCAGCCTTCGTCCGAGAGCGTGGCATCGAGCCTGAGCCGTGCGGCAATCCCGTTGCCCAACAGCGCGAACAGCGCCTTTGCTCCCGGCTCGGCTTCGGCGTGGCGGATGATACTCAAGCGCGGCACCCGTCCCGGCTCGATTTTGCAAGCGAGCGAAAGTAACGGCCTGTCGCCTTCCTTGCCGAAGGCGATGCTCAACCCGTCGGTATCGTCGCTCCAGCGCGCGCCCTCGGTGTCGGGGGAGAGGGCGAGGACGAATTGGTCCTGCTCTCCGGCGTCCGCCAAATGCACGCGCTCGACTGGCGCGGAATCGCAGGCGGCGAGGAGGACCCCGGCTGCGAGCACTGCCCGACCGTTTAGGAATCCCTTCCTCATGAGGCCTCGCCTGGAATCGCTTGGAGGATTTCGCTGCAGCGCTGGGAAAAGCGCAGCAATACGTCGCCCGGCGGAGCGGAAGCGAAATTCGTTCCGTCGATCTTGAGGCTGACCTGTTCATGCCTGCTCCCCAGGCGCGAAAGGAGCGCTGTTTCGTCTAAGAACGAAGAGGTCCGAATGACCTGCTTCTCGGTTTCGCCGAATGGCGCGGGCAGTTCCCTTTCCTGCGTTTCAGCCACTGTGAAAGCTGTGTCGCCAACGATCAATTCGAATGTCGCCCCGCGTTGGGTAATCAGCCGCAGGCCACCTTCTTCCAGCGCGCAAACGAGCGAGGCCTGCTCCCGAGCAACTGGATCACGCAGGAAAGCGAGCGTGGCGGTGGGCAGGTTGAATGCATCCCAGTAATCGTAGGTCTCGTCATCGGAAAGGGCCCAGCCAATGTCATTGGCAATCGCGTTCCCTGCAAAATCGCCGCGTGCACGCAGCGCATCGCGCGCCCGGGCCAGTTGTGCAAGGTGATCGCCCGGCGTGGCCGCGATTGCGATGTAGAGCTTTACTGCCTCGACCCAAATGTCGTTCGGCCCGGAAACCGATTCAATGTTGCGCGACGAAGGATCGATGTGCGGTATGAATGGCGCGTGGGAATCGTCTTCGTTTTCTGGCCCGGGGCTGCGTTTGAACACTGCCAGCACCAGTTCATCGGGTTGGTAAAACATTCGGATACAGGCCCCCAAGCCCGAACTGAAGTGGTTCTCGGCCAACGGCGTGACGATCGGCGCGATCGCTTCGCCGTTCCAATCAGTCATCCCTCCGACGATCAGCTGCTCATCCTTCAGATCGCCTTTCAGCACCTCGACCGGATCGAGCGTCAACGCATCGATGACGTCCAAATCGGCAGGCCCTTGGATGATCCGGCCAAGTACGATCAGGTCCGCTTGCTGGACCAGTTCGAAATTGCTGGGCGTGTCCCATTCCTCGCCGTCTTCCCGCGAGCAGGCGAAGGCCTGGAAAGGCCACAAAGCCAAGGCGATCTGGGCAAGCAGCAGGCGCATCGGCTGAACTGCTATCATGGGCTGACCAGCGTCGCCAGTTCCGCTTTCGATAATCTCAAGTCCCGTCCCGTCGCCGCGGCAAATCGCCTGCCGTTCCTTCCATCGCATCGAGTGCCTCGATCATCGTGCGCTTCGGGGAGAAGCAGAAACGGACAGCCCAGATCATCCCGAGGATAAAGACCCCGGCGAGGGCCAGTCCGACCGGCGAGGCTTCCGGATTCCAGTCGTTCCACGCCTGCCAGCCGACCCAGGCGGCGCCGAACGCAGCGACCAGGCACAGCGTCCCGAGCGCGCGGAAGAAGAGCTTGCCGAGGAAGCGGTTCATCGCCGCCACTTCCGCTGCGTCTTGCCGTAGCGCAGCTTGCGGGTGCCCGGCTTGCCCTCGATCGACCTGCCGACTCTCGGAGCCCT
>NZ_DBNHSF010000206.1:0-7248 GCF_057143545.1 Candidatus Andeanibacterium sp. | reverse complement strand
CGCGCTGATGCGCGCCGAGCGCAAGCCGCTCGACCTCGCGGGCGCACCCGGCGCGCTCCCCGGCGCGATGGCCTTCCCGATGGTCGAACAGGGCGCGCTCGCAGGCTTCGTCCTGCTCGACGGCAAGAAAGACGGCACCCATTACCGCCCCGACCAGGTCGAACTGCTCGACTGGGCGGTGCACCATATCGGGCTCGACCTGCGCGCGCTCCACGCGCGGCAGCTGGAAAGCGAAGTCGTTGCACTGCGCGAACGCAACGCCGCCCTTGCCGAAGACAAGGACAAGCTCACCGCGCTGCTGGCAAAGCCGGCCTGAACGCCTTGTCCAATCCTCCCCTCGCAGGGGAGGTGGCAGCCCGCAGGGCTGACGGGGAGGAATTCGGGGACAGGAATTCGGGGACAGGGAATTCGGGGACAGGGAATTCGGGGACAGGGGACAGGAAATTCGGGGACAGTATACTTAATTCAAAAATGTCCACTGCCGATTTGCGGGGAAGCGCATTGAATTAAGTATACTGTCCCCGAATTACAAGACAAGGACAAGCTCACCGCGCTGCTGGCAAAGCCGGCGTAACTCCCCTCCCCACTTTGTCATCCCGGACTTGTTCCGGGATCCAGCTTCCTTTTTGGAATTGGGAAGAAAGCTGGACCCCGGACAGCTCGCTTTTCCCGCGAAATCGAAGATTTCGGGAAAACCGGCTTCCGGGGTGACGATCAGGGATTGAACTCAGCGCGGACCCTTCGCGATTGTCCCGACCTGGTAGATCGTCATCGCGACATTGCGCACGCCTGCGGGCGTCTCCCACAGCCGCCCCTCGGGATCGACCGCACCCATCGCCCCGACGAACAGGGTCCGCCGGTCGGGCCCGCCGAAGGCGAGCGTGATCGAGCGCCGCGGGACCGGGATCACGCCGAGTTCGGTGCCGTCGGGCGCGAACACGTAGACCCCGGCATCGCCGGTGACATAGAGCCGCCCTTCGCTGTCGACCGCCATACCGTCGCCGCCGAAGCCCTGCGTCTCGTTGAGCCGCGCGAACAGCCGCTTCTCCCCGGTCGAACCGTCAGCCGCGACATCCATCGCGTAAATCGCCTGCATGTCGGTGACATAGAGCGTCTTGCCATCGGGGCTCAGCACCACGCCATTGGTGAAACGCTCGACCGTGGCGGTGGTGGTGACATTGCCGGCGGCATCGACATGGTAGAGCGCGCCTTGCGTGAACCACGCCCCGCCGCGGCCGTCGGCCTCGACATCGTTGAGCCGCCCGAGCGAGGAACCGTCGGCGAAACTGTCGGCGATCACGCGGTATTCGGGGGCGAGCTGGACCACCCGCGAGGGCAGCGAGCAGGTGACGTCGACCGTCATCCCGCCGAGCCCCGGATCGGTGCAGCCGCGCTCGACCGCGATCGCGCGGCCTGCGGCATCGACCGACACCGCGCCCGCGCCGGTGACATAGGGCCATTCGACGAACACCTCGCCGTTCTCCCACAGCTTCCAGATCGCGTTCGATTGCTCCTGCGCAAACAGCAACTCACCCGCGGGCGTGATGCTCATCCCGTCGGCGGTCATCGGGCCCTGCCAAGCGCGCGCCCATTCGGCATCGCCCGAAATCACGCCCTCGATCGCCGGAATGTCGGCTTCCTTTTCCCCAGCGAGAAGCTCGGCCGAGGCCGGTGCCGCGAAGGCCAGCGCGGCGGAAACCGCCAGGATTGTCCGGAATTTCATCGCTCTCTCCCCTTCGCCTGGATCATTCGGTCGGCTCGATCGTGTTGTATTCCCCGTCGAACCCCGTGCGGTCGCCATCGTAGCTGTCATAGAGCAGGCGGTCGTAGCTCTCGTCGCGCTCATACCTCAATGTCGCTTTCCACGGTCCGGCCAGCGTCACGGGATCGGTGATGGTGATCTCGTCGACCAGCCGGCCGTCTTCGTCCATCCAGATGCGCTCGGCATAATGCGCCTCGTCCGACAGCGCCGGAGCGCCATGGAAATAGTCGTTGGGATTGCGCACCATGATCGTATCGACCACCAGCACCTGGCCTTCCCAGTGCCCGACCGAATCCCCCCAGGTTGTCGGCCAGAGGTCCTCCAGCGGCGGATGGCCCTTGCCGTCGGTGCGGATGACGCGAAGGTCGCGATAGGCGTTCATCATCACCACCGCTTCGGGCGCGATCACGATCTGCAGCGGCGCGGCCGAATTCATCATCAGCGGGAAGCCCCAGCCCTCGGCCTTGCGCCCGGGCGACTTGGCCCGCGCCTCGGCATTGCGCCGGCGGCCTTCCTCGTTCCACGGGACATCGGGGGCAAAGCCGAACAGCTCGCGGCTGACCGGCGCGACTTCCTCGCCCGCGCGCTGGGCAAGGATCGAATCCGCGATCCCGCCGATCGAACTGGTGTTGTTCTCAAGCAGCCACTGGCCGGTCCAGTCCGGGAGCTGGGCGAAGGTTGCGATCCGCGCCTCGCGGTCGCCGCCCTCGGCCAATACCGGGGACGCAGCCAGCGCCAGCAGCGCGGTTGCGCAGGAGAGGCCCGTCCACCTCATTTGAGGTTCGCCAGGCTCTTGCCGTCGGGAGTGGCGACATCGACCACCGCCCCACCCGGCTGGCCGTTGCGCAACGGGTAGATCCTGACCGTCAGGTCGTCGCCCGGCTTCAATGTACGCGGGCGCCAGCCCTTGGAATAAAGATACATCGGCGCGCCCAGTTCGAGGCTCCATTCGACCGGCTTGCCGTCTTCGACCACCACCAGCTGAATATAGGAGTGCGGGTTGGTCCACTGGAACTGGCGAACCTTGCCGGTAATCGTCACTTCCCTGGTCTGGTCGAACATCGCCATGCTGTGATGCGCTTGGGCAGGAATTGCTGTGAGGGTAAAGGCGGCAACCGCCGCCCACAGGTACTTGCTATTCAGGGTCCTTCTCCCGGACAAAATCAATTTCGGCCATTGTGGCACCTGATTGCGCCTGTCGCAATCGCCCTTATGCAGGCAGAGCTTTCCTGAAGCCCGGCGGGATTTTCGGCATTGCCACCGTGAGGATAACCATGACCAACGCCATCGCCGCGAGGGCAACGAAGGCCGCGGTGCTGTCGCCTCCGCTCGCCTCGCGGATCGAACCGATCAGGTCGGGCCCGAAATATCCGCCCAAATTGGCAATCGAATTGATCATCGCAATTCCGCCCGCGGCGGCCGCGCCTGACAGGAAGGATGTCGGGAACGACCAGTAGATCGTGAGCCAGGATATTCCCCCGCCGGCGACCATCGCCAGGCCGAACAGAGAGGCAATGGTACTACTGCCGAACAAGGCGAGGAGAAGCATGCCGGTCATGAGCATGGTTGCAGATAGCGTCGCGTGCCAGCGGCGCTCGCCCGTGCGGTCCGAATGGCGCGACCACAGGACCATGAAGATGGCCGCTGCGCCCCAGGGGATCATCGCCAGCAGACCGACCTTGAAATAGTCGCCTGGATCGATGCCGAGTTCCTGGATAATCGTCGGCATCCAGAAATTGAGCGCGTAAAAACCGGCATTGCCGCAGAAGAAGGCGATCGCGAAGCACCAGACCCTGAGATCGAGGAAGATCGATGAAACCAGATGGAGGTGCCCGTCGCCTTGCTTGCCGCGCTCCTCTTCCTCCAGCCGCTCGATCACAAGCTGCCGCTCCTCGCCGCTCAGCCATTTGGCCTTGTGCGGATTGTCGGGCAGTACGGCGAGCACTAAAAGGCCCACCAGCACCGAGGGCAGGCCTTCGACCACGAACAGCCATTGCCAGCCGCGCCAATCGGCCATGCCGTCCATGAACTGCATGATCCCGCCCGAAAGCGGCGATCCGATCACGTTGGAAAAGGCGATCGCGGTCATGAACAGCGCGATTACATGCGCCCGCCGCTGCGTGGGGAACCAGAAGGTAAGGTAGAGGATCACCCCGGGATAGAAGCCCGCCTCGGCCGCGCCGAGCAGGAAGCGCAGCAAGTAGAAGGTGAATTCGGCGTCGGTCAGGCCAAAGGCGGCCGAAACCGGGCCCCATGGAATCGAATCCGTGAAAATGAAGGCCGAGGAGAGCAGGCCCCAGGTGATCATGATCCGGGCGATCCAGATCCTCGCGCCGATCCGTCGCAGGACGAGGTTCGAAGGGACCTCGAAAATGAAATAGCCAAGGAAGAATATCCCGGCGCCGAAACCGTAGACCTCGTCGCTCAGGCCGAGGTCGCCCGCCATCTGGAGCTTGGCGAAGCCAACATTCACCCGGTCGAGATAGGCCATGAAATAGCCGAGGAAGAGCAACGGGACGAGCTTCCACGCAATCTTGCGAAAGGTGGCGGCCTCAAAGGCGCCTTCATTCTCCGGGGCATTGCCCCCGGTCACAGCCGCGGCTTCACTCATTCCCCGTCCCCCTCGATCATGCTAACCGGCGGCCTTGACGATCTCCGCCCAACCCGCCTCGTCGATCACTTCGATCCCCAGTTCGGCCGCCTTCTTGAGCTTCGAACCCGCGCCCGGCCCGGCGACGACCAGGTCGGTCTGCGCGCTGACCGAACCCGAAGCGCGCGCGCCGAGGCGTTCGGCCTGGGCCTTGGCCTCGTCGCGGCTCATCGTTTCGAGCTTGCCGGTGAAGACGACCGTCTTGCCCGCGACCGCGCTGTCCCTGGTCTCCACCACATAATCGGGCGGCGAGACTTCGGACAGGAGATCGTCCCACACCTCGCGGTTGTGCTCCTCGTGGAAGAAATCGCCCAGCGCCTCGACCACCGCCGGGCCAATGCCGTCGATCGAGCTTAGCTCTGCCGCCGCCTCTTCGTCACCGGCATGCGCCTGTTCGGCAATCGCGCGCAGCGCAGGCAGCCTGGCAAACCGCTTCAGCAGGTCGCGCGCGGTCACCGCCCCGACATGGCGGATACCGAGCCCGAACAGCAGCCGCGCGGCGTCCGGCTGGCGCTTGGCCTCGATCGATGCCAACAAATTATCCACAGACTTGTCCTGCCAGCCCTCGCGCCCGACCAGCTCGTCGCGGTGGCGGTGCAGGCGGAAAATGTCGCCCGGACCCTTGTCGAGCCAGCCCAGTTCCATGAACTCGGCGATCGACTTCTCGCCCAGCCCTTCGATGTCGAGCGCCGCGCGGCTGGCGAAATGGCGCAGGCGCTCGAATTGCTGCGCCTTGCAGACGAGGCCGCCGGTGCAGCGGACATCGACCTCGCCTTCCTCGGCGACCGCCTCGCTGCCGCATTCGGGGCAATGGTCGGGAAACCGCCACTCCGGGCGCTGCTCATCGCGGGTGAGGTTTTCGACAACCTGCGGGATCACGTCGCCCGCGCGCTGGATCACCACCCGGTCGCCGGGGCGCAGGCCCAGCCGCGCGATCTCGTCGCGATTGTGCAGCGTGACATTCGAGACCACCACGCCGCCGACGGTCACCGGGGTCAGCCGTCCTACCGGGGTGAGCTTGCCGGTGCGGCCGACCTGGACGTCGATCGCTTCCAGCGTAGTCTGGGCGCGTTCCGCCGGGAATTTGCGGGCAATCCCCCAACGCGGGGCACGGCCAACGAAGCCGAGCCGCGCCTGGAGGTCGAGCCGGTCGACCTTGAAGACCACGCCGTCGATGTCGTGTTCGAGCTCGGCCCGCCGCTGTTCGATGGTGCGGTAGTGCTGCAGCATCTCGTCCATGGTTTCGCAGCGTTCCAAGAGCGGCGAGACCGGCAGGCCCCACTGCGCGACCTGCCGCATCGCTTCTTGCTGCGTGTCGCCCGGAAGCTCGCTCGCCGCGCCCCAGCCCCAGGCGAGGAACCGCAGCGGGCGCTGCGCGGTGACGCCGGCGTCCTTCTGCCGCAGCGAACCGGCCGCGGCATTCCGAGGATTGGCGAAGATCTTCCCGCCAACCTCCGCCTGCGCCGCATTGAGTGCGGTAAAGTCCTGTTTCGACATGTAAACTTCGCCGCGGATCTCGAACACATCCGGCGCGCTTCCGCGCAGCATTTCGGGAATATCCGCGATCGTCCGGACATTGGCGGTAACATCCTCGCCGATCTCGCCATCGCCGCGGGTGGCAGCGCGGACCAGCCTTCCGCGTTCGTAGCGCAGCGAGCACGAGAGGCCATCGATCTTGTCCTCGGCGGTGAAAGCCAGCGCGGCATTTTCCGGGAGTGCAAGGAAGCGCTTCACCCGCGCAACGAACTCGGCGAGGTCCTCGTCCGAAAAGGCATTGTCGAGGCTGAACATCCGCACCTCGTGGCGGACCTTGGCCAGCGGCGAGGCCGCGACCGCCGCGCCGATCTGCCGCGAAGGCGAATCCTCGCGGACGAGCTGCGGGAAACGCGCCTCCAGCTCGGCATTGCGCCGCACCAGCGCATCGAACGCCGCGTCGGAGATCTCCGGGCTATCCTCGGCATGATAGAGCGCATTATGGCGGGCAATTTCCTTCGCCAGCCGTTCGAGCTCCTTGGCAGCCTCGACTTCGGTGATCGGGATATCGTCAGCCAATTTTGCCTCGCCTGGCGAATGGGTTAACATGATCCATACGGAACGACAGGGGGATACCATGCTCGACCGCAAGCTGAAGGCGCTTTTTTCGCTTATCCTTGGTGCGATGGCACTGCTCTATGTCGCGCACAATCTTGCCAATCTCGCCGCCGCCTATGACTTCTTTGTCTATGCCACCAGCCATGTCGACCAGACGGCATATCCCGTCACCCTTCTGCCGGTGCCGCCATCGCCACTGATCGTCGCCGCAATGGTGCTGGTCTTTACCCTGGAAATTGCCGCGGGGGTGTTTCTCGTCTGGGGTTCGGTGAGACTGTGGCAGGCACGCCATGCCGATGGGGCAGCGTTCGAAGCTGCCAAAACCTTCTCCAAGATCGGTATCGGTTGCGCGGTGGCAAATTGGTGGGGGCTGTTCCAGGTCATTGCCGTTGCCGGCTACCAGCTCTGGCAAATGCCGCTCGGCGGCGGGCCGGACCATGGCAGCTGGGTATACGGTGCGATGAACATGCTGGTGCTGATCTATCTGAGCCGGAAGGATTGAAGCTCGGGCGCTGAAGCCGGGCAGAATGGATCCACGATCCGGTCGGCAATTACCGCCCGAGGAGGGGGGCCTTTGGGTACTGCCCGCCTATATCGCGCAAGGCAGCATGACCTGCTGTCAGCCCCCGTCGGCCCCGTTGGGCTTGCCGATCAGCAGCCGCTGCGCCGCGGCGCTGCGCGTCATCGACAACACGTGATCCACGCCGGTAACGGTGATCGCCAGCGTGCTCTGCTCGGTCATTTC
>NZ_DBNHSF010000205.1:0-2771 GCF_057143545.1 Candidatus Andeanibacterium sp. | reverse complement strand
AGGGCGTGACGCTGGGCCCGGATGGCGATGACGCAGGCGGCAATCTCGCCGTGGTCGGCTGGGGCTCGACCTTCGGCCCGATCCGCCGTGCTGTGAGCAATTGCCGCGAGCGGGGCCTCGACGTGTCGCATATCCATTTCCGCCATGTCTGGCCGCTTCCCGCCAATTCGGGCGAGCTGCTGCGCAAATATGAGCGGATCCTGGTGCCCGAGATGAATACCGGCCAGTTCAAGACCGTGCTGCGCGACCAGCTGCTGGTCGATGCGAAGCCTTACAACAAGGTCAGCGGGCAACCGTTCAAGATCGCCGAGCTCGAAGCGGCGATCGAGGAGGCGCTCTCATGAACGAGATGACCAAAATCGAAACCACCCTCAAGGACTGGGAAACCGACCAGGAGGTCCGCTGGTGCCCGGGCTGCGGGGATTATGCGATCCTGAAAGCCGTGCAGCGCACCCTGCCGCAGCTTGGCGCGGACCCGGCGAACACCGTGTTCGTTTCGGGCATCGGCTGTTCGAGCCGGTTCCCCTATTATATCGAGAGTTACGGCTTTCACACGATCCATGGCCGCGCGCCCGCGTTCGCGACCGGAATCAAGCTCGCCAATCCCGAGCTCGATATCTGGCTGGTGACCGGCGACGGCGACGGACTCTCGATCGGCGGCAACCATTTGATGCATGTGCTGCGCCGCAATGTGAACATGCAGATCATGCTGTTCAACAACGAGATTTACGGCCTCACCAAGGGCCAATATTCGCCGACCAGCCGGATCGGCACCAGGACCCCCTCGACTCCGATCGGCTCGGTCGACCGCCCGGCGCAGCCCTGTGCGTTCGCGCTGGGCAGCGGAGCGCGCTTCGTGGCCCGCGGCTTCGACGTGTCGAAGAACCTGCCCGACGTGCTCAAGGCGGCGCATGCCCACCAGGGCGCGGCCTTCATCGAGATTTTCCAGAACTGCATCGTCTACAATAAGGACGTGTTCAACGATTTCGCCGCCCCCAAGGGCGCGGAAGACCAGCAGCTGTGGCTCGAAGACGGCCAGCCGATGCTGTTCGCCGGCGGAACCAAGGGCATCGCGCTCGACCGCGAAGCGCTCGAACTCAAGGTGGTCGACGTGGTCGATGGCGACTGGGAAGCCGCCGGGGTGATCGTCCACAATGTCAGGAATCGTTCGATCGCGCATATGCTGGTCGAACTGCCGTTCGGGGAATTCCCGATGGCGCTCGGCGTGCTCTACGACGACCCGCGCCCGACCTTCGAACAGGGCGTCGCCGACGAACGCGCCCGGGCGAGCGAAGGCAAGGTGGCCGATCTCGGCAAACTGCTCGGCAGGGGCCAGACCTGGGTGGTGAGCGTGACTGCGCAGGACCCGGTTTGATTGAGATTGCGCACCAAGGCACTAAGACACGAAGATGCCGCGCGATGATGAGCTTGAGCGAATAGCTTCGATTGTCGTCGATTGCGGCTTCCAGCTGCACAAGGACATTGGGCCTGGCCTGCTTGAGAGCGTCTATGAGATATTGCTCTCTGCAAGTCTCGAAGAGCAAGGGCTGCAAGTCCGGCGGCAGGCTCCCGTATCAATCAGTCATAAGGGCGTTGTCGTAGACAACGCCTTCAAGATGGATCTGTTGGTTGAAGAGCGCCTAGTCCTGGAGCTTAAATCGACCGAAGTTCATGCTCCCGTCCATGCAAAGCAGCTCACGACCTATTTGCGGCTGGAAAGGCTCCCTCTCGGCTTGCTGATGAATTTCGGCATGGCGACATACAAAGAGGGGATAAGGCGGATCGCCAATGATTATTACAGCGGTTGGGATAAAGGATGATCCCTTTGTGCCTCAGTGTCTTTGTGCGAGATAATCCAAATGGATAATCTCACCCATAGCCTTGTCGGCGCGCTGATCGGGCAGGCCGGGCTCAAGCGTAAGACCGGGCTCGCCATGCCCGCGCTGATCATCGGCGCGAACCTGCCCGATGTGGACGCGGCGTGCTTCTTCTGGCTCGACGGGGTGGAGCATCTCGGCTTCCGTCGCGGGATCACCCATGGGCCGCCGGCGATGCTGCTGCTGCCGCTGGTGCTCGCGGGGATCCTTTATGGCTACGACAAATGGCAGGCGCGGCGCGGGACGCGGCCCGAAGCCCGCCTGCCGGTAAGCTTCAAATGGCTCTATTTGCTGAGCCTGATCGGCTGCCTGTCCCATCCCGCGCTCGACTGGCTCAACGTCTACGGCATCCGCCTGCTCGAACCCTTTTCGAGCCGCTGGTTCTATGGCGATACCCTGTTCATCATCGATATCTGGCTGTGGCTGGGGCTGGGCTTTGCGACGTGGTTCTCGCTCCGGCGGGAACGGCGCGGCGGGGAGTGGAAAAGGCCCGCGCGGGTCGCGCTAGCGGCGATGCTGGCTTACATCGTCGTTAATTGGCACATTACTGCGCTGAACATGCTTGTTCTGGATGATGGTCCAGGCAGCACTATCATCGCGAGTCCAACTCCGATCGCATTTTGGCAACGTGAAATGATCTTTGGCGGCGACGGTCACTATCGGATCGATGGGCGCGAGGTCGGCACGTTCGACCTCACGCGGGAAGACTATCCCGACATCATCGCCGCCGTACCCGAGGCCGAGCCCTTCCTGTTCTGGGCGCGCACGCCCTATATCGCCCGCGACGAGGATGGCCGCTTCTTCCTGCGCGATGCGCGCTTCGCGGGCCGGGGCGGGTTCCAGGTCGAACTGCCCGAGGCGGTGTGCAAGCCGCTCCAGCCGCCCGATTTGTCC
>NZ_DBNHSF010000204.1:0-11437 GCF_057143545.1 Candidatus Andeanibacterium sp. | reverse complement strand
CCGCCTGCCCGTTGATCGAGCCGATATTGACGATCCGGCCCCAGCCGCGCTCGCGCATGCCAGGGAAGCAGGCCTTGGCCATGTTGAAACAGCCGCCAAGATTTATCTTCAACACGTCGGACCAGTCGTCGTAGCTCATTTTCAGGAGCGTGCCGTCGCGGGTTATGCCGGCATTGTTAACCAGGATGTCGATCGGACCGATTTCGGTTTCGACCTGCCTGCAGCCTTCGAGCGTCGCCTCATGATCGCCGACATCCCACTTGTAGGCCTTGATCCCGGTCTCGTCGGTAAAGGCGCGGGCTTTCTCCACATTGCCGGCAAAATTGGCGACAACGGTGCAGCCCTGCGCCTTCAATGCGAGCGAGATTGCCTTGCCGATTCCTCTTGTTCCTCCGGTGACGATTGCGACGCGTGTCATTTCGGTTCCTCGATCTGCGTTTGCCTCTGTCCCTGAGGCATTCCGTTAAAAGGTGTTGCACCGGCACGCAAAGAAAAACCCCGCGCAAGGGCGGGGCTTTCGGGAAATCACGCTTTCATGAAAAGTCAGAAGCGGAACTGGGTGCCGATATAGACGGCCTGACTGTCCTGTTCGCCATTGGTCAGCGGAACCAGCCGCTCGCTGTCCTGCGAATAGCGAACGCCCGCCGTAACATCGAGATTGCGGGTAACGCGATAGCTACCGCCCAAGTCGAATGTCTGGTTGGCGACCGATTCGATTTCGCGAGTGGGCTTGGCGGTTCCCGAAGCGAGTTCTTCTTCCACCGCAATGCGGGCGTTGAAGCGACTCGGCTTTTCCTTGACGCCTTCGGACGGGCGGAAAGATGCCAGGTCGGGCATCGCCGTATCGTTTAGATCGCGCTGCACACCCGTCTTCCGGGCGAAGCTCTGATAGCCGCGGGCAAGGCCAAGATTGTATCGGGTAGGGGCAATCGATGCGACCGCACTGTCTTCTAGCTGTTCGCCGGCAGCAATTGCCGAGCGGATCGAAAGCGCCTCGGCCACGCCGTTGTCGACCCGCACCGCAACAGTCACCGAACGGCCGGAGCGAATGGCTGCGCCCGCCGGCGTGAAGCGAATTCCCTCGCGCAATCCGCGCTCGCCGATCAGGCTGGCAAGCCGCGCATCGACAGAGGCTGGAGTGAAGGTGGCGATCCCGCTCCGCAGCGATTGGCCATCGATCGCGCCGAGGGCATAGCCTGCGCTGGGCACCGCGACGAGGGCCGCGGCACCGGCATACAGGGCTGCTGCGGTAATCCCGCCGCCCCAAACCGATTTACGCTGCCTGGCCATGATCTTCGCCAAATTTCCTCTCACTGCCCAATATCGTCTCGCCGCCTGAACGGTTCCTGAGCAAGGAACCCTGGAGTCGACAGAATCGGACACAACTCCACTGTTGATATATTTCCAAAATCCGCTTGGCCAGCTTCGATTGTTTCCTCGCATGCCGGTTTTACAGGAGTGTTGCAGTGCGCACACAAACCTTCCGGCGGTTAAGCCGCTATTCAGCGCAAGATTGAGCATGAGCTTGCGGCGCTACTTGCCGCTTGCGCAGCGGCGGCTATAGAGGCTTTGAAAAGGGCGCGGACCTGAAATGGCGGCTCGCCCGGAACAAACGAACAGGACGGCTCGAATAATGACTTGCAGCAGCGAAATCGGCTCAACCACGATGCAGCGCTCCTTGCGCAAGCCGCTGGCAATGGCGGCTTTGGTTGCACTGGGGGCGGGCCTTGTCGCTTGCGGTGGCGGCAACGAGCGCCCGCGCGCCGACCTGGCGGCAGCAGAACTCAACATGATCGGGGTCAATTCCTATCTCTGGCGGGCCAGCCTCGAAACGCTCGCCTTCATGCCGCTGATGCAAGCCGACAGCCGGGGCGGCGTGCTGGTGACGGACTGGTACTCCAACCCGCAAAACCCGGGCGAGCGGGTCAAGGTGTCGGTTGCGATCCTCGACGAGGATCTCAGGGCCGATGCTATCCGGGTCGCGGCCAGCCGCCAGATTCTCCAGGATGGCTCCTGGGTCGAAGCGGAGGTGCAGGCCGCGACGGTGCAGCGGCTCGAAGACATTATCCTGACCAAGGCGCGCGACCTTCGCCGTTCCGCCATCGGCTGACGCCGCCGAGGGGGTTGCCAGATGAGCGACAGATTTGATCCGTCGCGGGCCGACGGGCGCTGGCAGCGCGCCTGGGAAGCTGCGCAATGCTTCAGGGCGGACGGCAATTCCGGCCGGAAATGCAGCTATGTGCTCGAAATGTTTCCCTATCCTTCGGGACGCATCCATATCGGCCATGTCCGCAATTACACGATGGGCGATGTCATCGCCCGCTACCGCAAGATGCAGGGCGACGATGTGCTCCATCCGATGGGCTGGGACGCGTTCGGCATGCCGGCCGAAAACGCTGCGCTGGAGAAGGGCGTCCATCCGGGCGACTGGACCTACCAGAACATCGCCAACATGAAGGCGCAATTGCAGCGGCTCGGCTTCGCGCTCGACTGGAGCCGCGAATTCGCAACCTGCGATCCTGCCTATTACGGACACGAGCAGGCGCTGTTCATCGACCTCTACGAAGCCGGTCTCGTCTATCGCAAGGAAAGCGCGGTGAACTGGGACCCGGTCGACCAGACTGTGCTTGCCAACGAACAGGTGATCGACGGGCGCGGCTGGCGCTCGGGCGCGCTGGTCGAGAAGCGCAAGCTCAACCAGTGGTTCCTCAAGATCACCCAATTCGCACAGGATTTGCTCGACGGGCTCGATACGCTCGAGGACTGGCCCGAAAAGGTCCGGCTGATGCAGGAAAACTGGATCGGCAAGAGCCAGGGGCTCGAATTCACTTTCCGGCTATCGGACGGCAGCAAACTGCCGGTTTACACCACGCGGCCCGACACGATTTTCGGCGCCAGCTTCGTCGCGGTCGCAGCCGATCATCCGTTGGCGATTAAGCTGGCCGAGAGCGACCCGGAGGCGGCCTTATTTATCGAGAAATGCCGCGAAGGCGGGACCACCGCGGCCGAACTGGAGACTGCCGAGAAGCTCGGCTTCGATACGGGGATTACCGCGGCGCATCCGTTCACCGGCGAACTCCTGCGGGTGTTCATCGCCAATTTCGTGCTGATGGATTACGGTACCGGCTCGGTCTTCGGTTGTCCGGCGCACGACCAGCGCGACCTCGATTTTGCCCGCAAATACGGCCTCGGCGTGACCAGGGTCGTGTCCGATGGCGAGCGGGCCGATCCGGTCTTCGAAGGCGACGAAGCCTATACCGGCCCCGGCAGGCTGGTGAATTCGCAATTCCTCGACGGGCTGGAAGTCGAAGCAGCCAAGGCTGCCGTCATCGCCCGCGCCGAGCGGGAAGGCTGGGGCGAAGGCAAGACGGTCTGGCGCCTGCGCGATTGGGGCGTTTCGCGTCAGCGCTATTGGGGTACGCCGATCCCCTTCATCCATTGCGAGGCCTGCGGAGTAGTCCCGGTACCCACGGACCAGCTCCCGGTTACGCTGCCCGAGGATGTCGACATGTCGATTCCCGGCAATCCGCTGGTGCGCCATCCGACCTGGAAGCACACGACCTGCCCCAAATGCAGCGGCGCGGCCCAGCGCGAGACCGACACGCTCGACACCTTCATCAACTCCTCGTGGTATTTCCTGCGCTTCGCGAGCCAACCGGAAGACCGGCCGTTCGATGCTGCCGAAGTCGCGCGCTGGATGCCGGTCGACCAATATATCGGCGGGATCGAGCATGCGATCCTGCACTTGCTCTATGCCCGGTTCTGGACCCGCGCCTTGCAGCATATCGGCAAACTCGATTTTGCCGAACCCTTCGCCAGCCTGTTTACGCAAGGCATGGTGACGCACGAAACCTATAAGGCCGGCGATGGAAGCTGGCTCTCGCCGCAGGAAGTGAAGCGGGAAGGCGACGACTGGATCCATATCGAAAGCGGCAAGCCGGTATCGGTCGGCCGGGTCGAGAAGATGTCCAAGTCGAAGAAGAACACTGTCGATCCGGACGAGATCGTCGCCCAATACGGCGCCGATGCGGTGCGCTGGTTCATGCTGTCGGACAGCCCGCCCGAGCGCGACCTTCCATGGTCTGCCTCGGGGATCGAGGGTTGCGGCCGCTTCGTCCAGCGGCTGTGGCGGCTGTTCGGCGAGTATGCCGGCGGAGCGACCGGGGAAGACAAGCCGCTTTTGCGCAAGCTCCACCAGACCATCGCCGCAGTCGCCGAAGACATAGAATCGCTCGCCTTCAACAAGGCGGTCGCGCGGATCTACGAGCTGACCAGCGCCGTCGAAAAGGCCCCGCCTTCCGCTTCCCGCAGCGAAGCGATCGCCGGCCTGATGTTGCTCTCCTCGCCGATGATGCCGCACCTGGCAGAAGAAGCGTGGCATCGCGCCGGATTTGAAGGCCTGATCGCCGCTGCCGCATGGCCTCCCTTCGATCCGGCGATGCTGGTCGAAGACGAAGTCACCATTGCCGTCCAGGTCAGGGGCAAGCTGCGCGACACCTTGACCGTCGCCAAGGGCCTGCCGAAAGAGGAACTCGAGGCCCTTGCCCTTGCTTCGGAGAAGGTGCAGCGTGCGCTCGATGGCGCGGAAATTCGCAAGGTGATCGTGGTGCCCGACCGGCTGGTCAATCTCGTCGCGTGAGAATCGCGGCCGCCCTTCTCGCGCTGGCCGCCTTGCCGGGGTGCGGCCTCCAGCCGATGTACGCCGGCGGCGGCGATGGCGAGGTGGCGCGCGGTCTGGCCGCGGTCGACATTCCGCCGATCGAGGGCCAGGCTGGCTGGCTCGTCCGCAATGCCCTGCTGGACCGGCTTGGCGGCGGCGGGGAATCCGCCCGCTACCGGCTCGATGTCCGGCTCGACGACAATCTCGAAGGGCTGGGATTGTTGACCGACGATACCGTCGGGCGCGAGCGCCGGACCTTGCGCGCCCGTTACCAGCTGGTCGAAATCGCGAGCGATGAAATCCTTCTCGACGCCACGGCCGGATCGGATGCCGGAATCGACGTGGTCTCCTCGGAGTTTGCGACTATCGCAGCGGAGCAGACGGCGCTTGAAAATCTCGCCCAGGAAGTGGCCGACCGGATCGTCACCCGGCTCGCGCTGGCATTGCGCCAGGATTCATGAAGACGACCCAGCGGGATTTCGCCGGAGCTGCCCCGCGAGCGGCAAGGCAGTGCAGTATTTTCTTCTTTTGCGGCCAGGACGAAGCCGGCGCGTCTGCCGCCGCAAACAAGCTCGCCGCCATGATGGAAGATCCGGGCGAGCGGATCGAATTGCAGGGCAGCGATCTCAAGCGCGACCCGGCGCTACTGGGAGACGAAGCGAGATCTGGCTCGCTGTTCGGCGATGCAAGGCATGTCTATGTGCGCGCGGCAGGCGATGAAGCGCATGATGCGCTCGAGATCTATATCCAAGGAATCGACGCGGGGCAGGCGGCCGGCTGTCCGGTCCTGATCGTGGCCACCTCGGCTTCCGACAAGTCGCGCACGGCAAAGCTGATCGAGAAGCGCGACGACGCGCTGGTTGCGATGTTCTATCCTCCCGATCTCCGCAGCGTGACCGAAGAGGTGCGGCGGATGGCCGATACCGCCGGGCTCAGATTGCCGGGTGATCTGGCGGAACGGATCGCGCGGGCGTCGCGGCTCGATGTCAGGCTCGCCCAGTCCGAGGTCGAAAAGCTTGCGACCTATCTGGACGCGACGCCGCAAGCCCCGAAGGCAGCCGATGCGGCGGCGCTCGATGCGATCGGGGCAATGGCCGAGGACGACGGCTTCATGCCGCTGGTGAATGCCGTCCTGTCCGGGGAAACGGGCAGGCTGTCCGGCGAACTGAAGCGCATGCGCGAAGTTTCGCTCAATCCGGTCGGGCTGTTGCTCGCGTTCGAAAGGCGAGTCTCCCAGTTGGCCGGACTTTCGGCAAAGCTTGGGGCAAGAGGCGATATTGCGGCGCTGCTCGAGGCCGAGACGCGGGCGCGGCGGGTCTACTTTCGCGACAAGCGCGACCTCCACGACCAGTTGCGGCGCTGGCAGGGCGACGATCTCGATCGCCTGGTCAGCCGGATGACCGAACTCCACCAGGGCCTTCTGTCGAATAATCAATCGGCCGAATTGCTGCTTTCGCAGGGACTGGCTTTGATAGCGCGACATGCTGTGGGGCGCCGCTGATATCGACAGGATAGATGGTCGCGCAACTTGCCTTTGATCCACATTTGTTCCATTTTCGAAAATGCTGTTGATGTGATCGCATCTAAGTTTTAGAAGTGGTCTAATGAATTTGACAATAAAACACGAGTCGCCTGAAGAATTCGGTTCTATTATTCCGAAAAGATCTGTCTCCTTCTCTTTGGAGAAGAGAAGGTTTTACTATAATATTTTTCAGATCAGCCTCGATCCGGCGACAATTCTGTTTTCCTTCTGGCTTTCCTCGCTCGTTTATTTCGGATCGACTTGGGATGACCGCACGCAAATTGCCGCGATACTCGTTGCCGGACTGTTCTTCTTCCTTGCGGCATTTGGCGGCACCTATACCACCGCAACCCTGACCGACTGGAAGCAGGCGACATTGCGAATGGTGCTGGTGCTGGGCGCGACGATGATACTGTTCGCGTTCGTCGCCTTCTATACGAAGACATCGGCGAGCTTTTCGCGCGGCGCAGTGTCGATCGGCATTGTCTTTTCGGCCGCTCTGATGGCCACAACGCGCTTCATCCTGACCAGATGGCTGGTTCGCAATTATGGCCCCACCCTGACCAACGAGATCGTCATCATGGATGGCGGGCCGCAATTCGGCCTCAGGCACGCTGCTGCGATCGATGCCCAGTCGGAAGGGATTGCCCGTTCGTTCGAAGACCCGGTGGTGCGAGACCGGCTCGGGCGAATTATCGAACACATGGACCATGTGATCGTGAGCTGTGCGCCGGAAAAGAGGCTGGAATGGGCGAAGGTGCTCAAAAGCCTCGGTGTCAATGGCGAGATCATAAGTGCACATGCGCACGAGATCGGCGCGATCGCTGTCCGCAATTACGACCGGCAGGGCCTGACTTCGCTGGTAGTATCGACCGGCCCGCTCGGGATGAGGGCCCGTTTCACCAAGCGGGCATTCGACCTTGCGGTCGCATCGATCGGACTTGTCCTGGCGGCGCCGCTCATGCTCTTGGCCGCCCTGGCGATAATCGCGGAAGACGGACCGCCTTTAATTTTCAGGCAGCGCCGGGTTGGCCGGAAAAATCGCGAATTCACGATCTACAAGTTTCGTACGATGAAGGCGGCCGCGAGCGATGCCGACGGCCACCGGTCGACAATCCGCGATGACGAACGCGTGACCAGGGTGGGTCGGATCCTGCGCAGGACCAGCATCGACGAACTGCCCCAGCTATTCAACGTCTTGAAGGGCGAAATGAGCATGGTCGGGCCGCGCCCGCATGCCCCCGGTTCGCGGGTGAAGGAGCGCCCGTTCTGGCAGGTCGATCAGCGCTATGCAGCCCGAGATTGGCGCCCAGTATGACGGTAATTTTGTCCGATACCGAAGGCTGGAAGCCGAATGCGCGATACATTTCCTGGTAATCAAAGATGCGCGCCAGGATCGGATAGAAGACGAAGACCAGCCAGTGAAAGCCGAGATAGCTTGTCAGCGGATGGAG
Organism: Candidatus Andeanibacterium sp.; assembly: GCF_057143545.1. Classification (NCBI taxonomy): domain Bacteria; kingdom Pseudomonadati; phylum Pseudomonadota; class Alphaproteobacteria; order Sphingomonadales; family Sphingomonadaceae; genus Candidatus Andeanibacterium; species Candidatus Andeanibacterium sp. Next base: position 3,801 of record NZ_DBNHSF010000204.1, on the reverse strand, counting down.
CAGCGAAGCAGCCGGGTGACGCGAATAGCCAACGGCAAGTCCGACGAACAGCAGGACCGAAGCTCCAAGAAGTAGATCGTAAACAAACATTGCCGAAAGCGTCTACCAACGAACTCCGGAATTGTCTTCAAGCAGACCAGCCCGGCAGCGCGCCTCTCTAACTCTCCATTGCCCGGCGAAAGCTTTCGATCCGCTGCCGGATTTCCTCGACCTCCGGAAATGCCAGGATCTCGACCGCATCGGCGAACCTCTCGCTGTCTGCCATCCAGGCCCGTGCCTGCGACTGACTGGACATTGCCCGCCATGCGTCCCTGTCGGAAGAAACTTCATGCAAGGCGGCCGAAATCGCGTCGACCGAGTTCGGATCGACGACGAATCCGTTCACTCCGTCCCTGACCAGCGCGTCGCGAGCGCCGACAGGATAGGACACAATCAGGGGAAGTCCGAAGGCGACAGCCTCATTGACAGTCAGGCCCCAGGTTTCCTTCATGCTGATCAGGAGCAGCGCAAGCGAGCTCGCGAGCCGTACGGAAACTTCCCGGGAAGAAAGAAAACCCGTGAACACGACCTGGCCGGCCACGCCAAGTTCGTGGGCCAGGTGCCGCAACTTCCCGGTCAGCGGACCGTCGCCAACCATCACGAGCTTGCGCGCGGAATTCCCGGCGGAACCGGCATAGAGCGAATATGCCCGAAGCAGGATTTCCAGATTCTTCGTTTCCACGAAGCGTCCGACGAAGATGAAATCCCGGTCCTCGAATGGCGGGCCATCTGACGCCGAAGGACCTGCTTGCAAACGCACGCGGTCGAGATTCACGGTATCGTAACCCGGCACGACCGGTCGGGACGCAAAACCGAGGCCCCGGACATAAGCTTGTGATCGGCGGCCGCTCGCGATCGCGGCCCGGTACGGGGTCAGGATCAGGGATTTGATCCATTCCCTCACCAGGTTGCGCTCGAAATCGTCCCGTTTGGAATCCGTCATCACCACAACACGCACCCGGAACAGCCACAGCAACCAGGAAAGCGCGATTGCATCGGGCTCCGAATAGGGCAGGCCAATGCACACGATGTTGCACTTGCGGAGCAGGCAAAGCTCGCGCCAAAGCCGCCGGAGCCAGAAAACATCTTCGAATTCGCTACCGGGGAACAGTGTATATTTGCGCGCGCCTTCCACCGTTCCGGACGGCTCCCAGGCATAGGTGCTCGAACTTGTGGCGATTTCGACCGCAAGGATTTCGGCGCGGCCCTGGAGTTGTTTCGCCACAGCTTCGCAGCGGTCGACGTGATAGGCCGCAAACTGCGACCAGACCAATGCAATGACAAGTTTGGTGTTTTCCGACATCGCGTTTGCCCCACGCCCGGCTGGCGTGATGCCTGCCGACGCCAAGCGCAGTCAACTGCGAGACGAAGATTACACGCAGTCCGATCGGTGAAATTCCGACTTCCTTACGCGCTGGTGAAGAACGCCTGTTCCTCCCAGCGTGCGCCCCAGCGGTTCCAGCGGAATTCGATGAAATCCATGTCGTTCGCGAGCAGGCGATCCTGGGGCACCTTGAAGCTGCTCGATGCGCCTTTCGCGAAGCGCAGCGTTCCGGCCGCGCCGGTCTTGTAGACCCGGCAGAGCTGGCCGTCGGCATAGCCGAAGCCAGCGCCGCCGGCTGGTGCTGTCGCCAGCACCATCTCGTGAATCCCGGCCTCGGCCGAATAACAGATCCGCGGAGCGCGCGGTGTGATCGTCCCGCCTGCCGACACATGCCCCTGCCACAGGCTGGCGGGTCGATACGAGCCTGCTCCGGTGTCGCGCAGCCGGTCGAGTACCACCAGCGGGAAGGCGGCGGGCACAGGCGAAGCGCATTTCGGCGCCAGATTGTCGGTCGACGCCTCGGCGTGGCTGACCACGATACTGCAGGACGGGTCGATCAGATTGTCGAACAGGACCCCGACCCACTGGCGCCCATTGGCCTTGGCCAGCTCGGTCTGGCGATAGGCCAGTGTGATGTGGACGTTGCTGGGAGGCTCGACATAGGTTCCTCCCGGCGCGCCGGGAATCTGGGTAGCGAGGTTCGTTGGCCCGTAAAGTGCCAGCGCCGTAAGGCCGTCGAGCTGGTCGATCCAGCAATCGAGATCGAGCACGGTGTCCTTGAGGCCATAGCGGTTGGTGGTGTCGAACAGGACGGAGCTGTCGACGATCGTTGCGTTGCCGCGCAGCCACGAACCGAAATTGATCGTGCCGCAATTGCGGAATTCCCCGCCTTCGATGAGGATGGATGGCGGCGCGCTGTTCTCGTCGCGATTGGGAAAGATGAACGGGTAGCCGACCGGGACCTCGGCGCTGGCCGGCCCGCCGCCCATGGTCACGCTGTCGCAATCGCGCCAGATGCATTGCGCGTAGATGCCGTCGGGCGATCCCAGTGTCTCCTCGGCGATGTAACAATCGCCGAATTCGCATTGGAACAGGCGCCATGGGGTCGGGACGCCGACATTGAACGCCCCGCCATTGCTGGCCAGCAGCTTGCACCGTTCCATCACGATCCTGGTCGGGGCGTAGCCGGAGACATAGAACAGCTCGCCCTTGAAGCCGATGAAATCGGTATCGTAGAGCGCGATCTCGCCGACAAATGTATCCTGGATGCGGAAGCCCTTGTCGGTGCCATCCCAGCCATCGCCGTCGATTGGATCCGCCGGCCAGACATGATCGCCGGTTCTCAGGCGATTGCCCTGGAAGATCAGCCGGTGCAACTCGATGCTGGCGACCGAAAAATCTCCTTGCGGATCGGGATAGTCGCCGATCACGTAGATTCCGCCACCGCGCCAGACCGCATCCGACGAATCGCCGGCCGAAAGTTCGACCACCTGCCAGTTGGTTTCGGGATCGCCGCCGTCATGGGCCTTGAAATCGAACAGTGTGCGTTTGGGCGCAACGCCGCGCAAGGACAGGGTCTTCCTGACGACCAGCGGAATCCCGTCGCCGGCGAAGCTTTGCGAATCGCTGGTCCGCAAGGGGCAGTGCAGCTCGTAATATTCCCGCTCGAAGCGGACTTCGCCGATGCCGACCGCCGCGGCATAATCGATCGCGGCCTGGATCGCAGGTTGGGCGTTGACGCCGGACTGGCCGACCGCACCGCCCTGTTCGACGCTGATCCCGCCGCTCGAATCCAGCAGGCGGAAGATCCGGCCATCGCTCGCCTGGAACGCAAAGCGGGGATGGGCAGCCAGCAAGGCAGCGGAGCAGAGCGCGTCCGAGACATAGCTTCCCGCCCCGCTGCCAGGCGAGGAATGGCCGCTGCTCTCGACCCGCTCGGTCCCGGCGGGAAGCGCAGCCCCTTGCCATTGCACAAACAGGCGAGGCGCCGAATTCGAAGGTTGCGACTTTGCCGAGACGGCCATCGCGCGCGCTGCAAAATCGATACTGCTCATTGCGACACCCGGTATGCGAGCGAGCCCGATTGCAGCTGGATATCGAGGTAGAGCTGCGCGCCTGCCTCGCTTTCTTCCCATACCGGTTCGCAGGCGTTTCCGGTAAAGCTGGCCCAGGGGAGCCCGCCGATCGTTACCGGGACCGGGCCCGATTCCGCATCGGGTGCCCGCATCAGCTGGACCGTGCCGGTCCAACTCCCTTCGAGCTGCAGGATCACGAGTTTTCCGGCAATTGGCTCGTAGGGACCGGCCAACATGTCGACCGCGGTTGTCCCCGCCAGGGGCGGGGGCGCAACGCCGCCGGGCAAGTCATTGGCCAGGATGACCGGGAGCGGGGCGCCTTCTGCGGCGAGCGTGAAATTCCCGCCCTGGTCGGCGAAGCCG
>NZ_DBNHSF010000203.1:0-6707 GCF_057143545.1 Candidatus Andeanibacterium sp. | reverse complement strand
TTGCGCAGGTAGCCCTGCATCGCCGCGCCCGAAGCGCCCAGCCCCGCGCCGATGACCAGCGCGAGCAGCCCGCGCGGTAGGCGCAGTTCCATCAGGATCACGGCGGCATTGGGGGTGGCTGCCGGATCGATCCACACCCGCCCGGCGAGCAGCGAAAGCGGGAATGCGGCCATCAGTGCGAGCAAGAGACAGAGCGAAGCGCGGTTCATCGAACGCTGTCCCAGATTTCCGCCAGCCGCCCGGCCGTGCGGATGATCGTCGGCCCGCCGCAATAGAGCAGCGCGGGATCGAGGCGCTCGTAGCGGACACCGCGCAAGCCCCGCAGCGCCGGATGGGCCAGGGTCCGGTCGTCGCCGGTTGCCAGCACCAGTTGCGGCGGCTCGGCGAGCAGGGCTTCGAGCGGGAGATAGGCCCCCTGCCCCAAGCCTTGCGCTGCGGCGTGGTTGGCAAAGCCGGTGCGGGCGAGCAGGTCCGCCATCAGGCTCTCCTGACCGGCGACGATCCCGCCCTGCTGCCAGACGAGCGTTTCAATCGGACCGAGCGTCGCGGACGGCGCCGCCTGTGCCAACGCATTCTCGATCCTGCCGACCAGCGCCTCGCCCTGCGCCGGTTGCCCGGCGATTGCGGCCAGCTCACGCACCTGGGCCAGGCTTTCCCCGACATTCGTCGCGGGCGCAAATGTTGCCACCTTGATCCCGAACCGTTCGAAAGCGTTGCGGGTCGCGGGCTGGAGGAAGCTGCCCGCGACGACCACGTCCGGCGCGAGCGCCAGCACTTCCTCGACCGTGCCGCCGGTAACCGGGAAGTGTCGCGCTTCGGCGAGATCCATCGAGCTCGCGCGCGGATCGTGGCTGTAATGCGAGATCGCCAGCAACTGGCCGGGCACCGCGAGTTCGGTGAGGATCGCATCGCTGCAAGGATTGAGCGAAACGATGGTCGGATGTGCGGCGCCACCATCGCCTGACTGCGCGCCGCAACCGGCCAGAAACGCCGCCGCGAACAGGGCGATCGACCTCACCATTGCGCCCGCGCCCCGATATAGGCGGAGCGCCCAGGCGTCCCATAGCCCGCAGCGGTCTGGTAGCGCTCGTCCCAGATATTCTCGACCCGTCCGAACAGTTCGACCTCCCCGGTCAGCGGGATGCTCGCACGGATCGTGCCGACGCGGTAGCCGGCCAGTGGAACGAGGTTTGCGGCATCGTCGAAGCTCGAGGAGACGATGCGCAAATCGGCGCCGAGATTCAGCCCCGCAAGTTGCGAATCCCAATCGGCCGAAAGGGTCAGTGCATGGCGGGGGCGACGGGCAAGATCGTTGCCCTGGTTAGCGGATTCCCGCGTGCGGTCGCTCGCCTCGACATAGGACCAAGCACCCTGGAGCCGCAGCCAGTCGCTTGGCCGGAAAGCAGCCTCGAGTTCGATCCCCTGCGCACGGGCCAGCCCGACATTGTCGAAGGTCCCGAAGGGCCGGTCGGCGCAGATGCCGGTGCTCCCCGCGAAGCAGGAGACAAAGCCAATCAATTCTTCGCTCTCGCGGCGAAAGGCCGAAAACGCGAAATGCCAGTCATCGTTGCGATCGCCACGTTCCAGCCCGATATCGAAACTGCGGCTGCGCTCGGGCTGCAATGCTTCGTTGCCGTATTCCGAATAGCGCTGGAACAGGCTTGGCGCCTTGAAGCCTTCGCCAAGGGCGGCACGCAGGCGCCAGCCATAGCCCAGCGCCAGGACGGCATCGGCACCAAGGCTCCACTCGCTGCCGAAGCCCTCGTGATCGTCGATCCGCGCGCCTGCGTTGAGCGCGAATGCTCCGGTCGAAAGCCCGACCTGGGCATAGGCTCCGGCGCTCGAGCCGCGCCTTTGCGCATCGAACAAGGTCGAAAACTCGTTCCACACCCGTTCGCCGCCGAAATGCGCGTGGAATTCGCCCGTCAATCTCCAGAACCCGCGCAAGCCCGCGCGCTGTTCGCGTCCGGCGGTTGCATAGACAGGGTCCGCACCGATCGAAGGATCGTAATTTTCGCGCCTGGTCTCGGACAGCGACCATGTTCCATTGATCCTCAGATCGTCGACGAAAATGTCGAATCCGGCGAAACCGGAAATGCGGCTCGTGTCCTGGAATTCGTCGGTATCCCCAAGCAGGTAATCCGGCGGGGGGAATCCGTCGATCTCCAGCCGCGCGTCGAGGAAATTCAGGCCGAGCCGCAATCGCACCGGGTCGGCAATGTGAAACTGCGTCTTGCCGCCCAGTTGCAGTTGCCGGAAGCCATCGGCTTCAGACCCTCCGGCGGCTGAAGAGAAGCCGTCGCTGTCGAGCAAGGCGACGTCGGCACTATAGACCAGCTCGCCAAAACTTCGGCCCGCCGAGGCCTGCGCGGCAAGCATCCCCTGCCCGCCATATTCAAGCGAAGCGGTGGCGCCGTGAAGGCCGGCGCTTTCCACCGCCAGTACCCCGCCAATTGCCTGGCTGCCCCAGATCGTGCTGTTGGAACTGCGCAGCAGTTCGAGCTTTCCGATCCCGCCGGGGAGCAGGTTTCCGAAATCGAAGCCGTTGCCCGGCGAAGCGCTGTCGGCAACCGCCACGCCGTCGACCAGCACCAGCAATTGTTCGGCTTCGGCACCCCTCACGCGCAGGCCGGTAAAGCTTCCGGGCCCGCCATTGCGAGCAAGCGTGACGCCCGGCATACGCTCCAGCACGCGGACGATATCGCCGCCTTGAACTTTCCGGATCTCGGTCTCGCCAATTATGCTGACTGCCTGCCCGAAACTGTCGATCCGCGCCTCGTCACCGCTGGCAACCACCGTGAGGTAGGTCGCGCGCGGCGGATGAGCGAGAATGATCGGCTCGTCCTCGTCATTTCTGTCCTGGGAACAGACCGGTAACGCAAGCATTCCAGCCGCGATTACCGCCAAGACTGCAGATCTATGCACCGCCCCTCCCGCCACGACTTGCGTCGCCCATGCGTGAAGCCGGCGCTTCCGACGCTGCTCTGGGTACACCCCGCCCCAGGGCCGAACGACACGCCGCGGGCAGGTCTCCTGGCTCCCGGATCGCTGCTCTCCCGCCGCCTTCCCGCCCCGATCGAGGCAGTGGCACGTGGCGGGATCGCTCCCCGGTCACAGTTGCGGGGGCAGCAGGGGCATTCCACCCCTTTCCCTCTTCGGCCCGGCCAGGCATTCGTCCGGCGCGGGCAACCCGTGACGCAGGAACCGGGATAGGCGGCACGGAGCGGCCATGCAATGGGCTGCTCCCTAGCGTCCCGCGCCCTTGCCTCGGAGGTGGCCAAGGGAACTGGCAACTAACCGAAAAGGCGACGGAAAGCTTTTGGAAACCATGTGCCCTCACCATCGCTTAGCGGTAGAAGATTACAATCGCGGGCAAGGACGCAACAAGGCGTCGCAACAAAGTCGAACCTCGGGTCTTTCCATGACGATCAAGTTTGCCGTCGCGGCGGTGCGCCGCCCACAATCGCGCCTCTCGCGGTCTCAAGCCAGGGCGGCCATCCGCGAGCCAGCCAACGACAACGGCGCCCGATGCGCCATCGCGCATGCGGCCTTGCGGCAGTCTGCCCGGCACGGGATCGGGGCCGCCGAACACGCCCGCCAGCAGGCCGAACGGGCGTTCTTCAAGGGCGACAGGGAGACCTATCACTGGTGGCTCGCCATCGGCCGCTCGCTCGACCGCCGGACGATCCAGCAATCGGGCCTGCAGGCGGAACCTTGAGGTTACGTGAAAGCCGCATGAATCGGGGGACACAAAGGTAACGGCATTCTTAACCACTCGGTGACCTCTTGGCGGTATGCCGGGCCGGCGGCGAGCAGGAGATGACCTATCAACAAGGTCAAGGACATTTTTACGCGAATGATGGGCAGCGATGCGCTCGACGATCGCGTGCGCCACAAACTCGTCGCGTCGCTTTATACGCAGCCTGCCAGCCTTGCGATCGGCGCCCTGTGCGGCGTTGGAACGGCCGGCATGGTCGCCTATCTTTCAGGCAAGCTCCTGTTCGCCGTAGCAGCGATTGCCCTGACCCTGGTCGCCATCCTGCGGGTCGCCACCGCGACGAGGCTCGGATCCGCCACCATCAAGGGCGACACCAGGCGGCTTGTGCTGCTCTACGAAATCGGCGCATTCAGCTATGCCTTCCTGGTCGGGCTGATCGCCGCCGGGACCATCGGATACGAACTCAATCCCAGTGTCCAGTTGCTCATGGTCAGCTATGCGATCGCCTATGGCGTGGCCATCTCGGCTCGCAATGCCGGCCACCCGATGATCGCGATCGGCCAGCTGTTCCTCTCGCTCCTGCCGATCATCATCGTTTGTGCCCTTGCCGGTGACCTCGTCCACATCACCATTGCCGTCACCATGGGGCTGCTCCTGCCGGCAATGGTTTCGATCACCTTCAACGTGTTCGACGTGCTGCGGGAATCGATCGCCGCGGCCGAAACCAGCCAGAAAATGGCCGACAAGATGCGCGACCTTGCCCGCACCGATGTTGTCACCGGCCTGTCGAACCGCGCCGGGCTCAATCACGAGATGGTCGAAAAGCTCATGTCGATGGCCGACCGGCAAAAGCTCGCCCTGTTCTGGCTCGATCTCGACAAGTTCAAGGAAGTCAACGACACGCTCGGCCACCCGGTGGGCGACCGGGTGCTGTCCGAAGTGGCGCGGCGGCTGCGTGAATCGGTCCCCAAGCGGGCCACGGTCGCCCGCTTCGGCGGCGACGAATTCATCGTCGTGTGCGAAGTCGAAAGCCGCGAGGAATGCGAGAAACTCGCAGCCCGGCTGCTCGAAGACATCTCCAAGCCCTTCCGCGTCGACGGCGACCGGCTCGAGATCGGCAGCTCGATGGGAATCGCGCTGATGCCCGACGATGGCGGCGATCTCGACACGGTGATGCAGAGCGCCGACCTCGCGCTCTATCATGCCAAGATCAACGGCCGGAACCAGACCAGCTTCTTCGATGCCTCGATGACCCGCAATCTGATGCGGCGCAAGGAGATCGAGGCCGAGCTGCGCTCGGCGCTCCAGCGCGACGAGCTTTCGATCTTCTTCCAGCCGATCGTCGATCTCGACACTGGGCGGATCAGGACTTTCGAAGCGCTGGTGCGCTGGTTCCACCCGGAAAAGGGCGAATTGCGGCCCGACGAATTCATTCCCGTGGCGGAAGAAACCGGCGTCATCATCACGCTCGGCAACTGGATCACCCAGCAGGCCGCCCGCGCCTGTGCGCAATGGCCGGAGGAAGTCACGATCGCGGTCAACCTCTCGCCGCTCCAGATCAAGGCGCCCGGCTCGGCGCTAGGAATCCTGAACGCTCTGAAGGAGGCCAGGCTCGATCCGACCAGGCTCGAACTCGAAGTCACCGAGAGCCTGTTCCTCGACGACAACCAGAATACCGCGCGGTTCATGGAAGAACTCGCGGCTGCCGGGGTGCGCTTCGCGCTCGACGATTTCGGCACCGGCTATTCCTCGCTCGGCTATATCAACAAGTTCCCGTTCAAGAAGATCAAGGTCGATCGCAGCTTCGTCTCGGGCGCCAATGTCGGCAAGAAGAGCGACGCGATCATCCGCGCGGTGGCCGAAATGGGCTCGCGGCTCGAAATGGATATCGTCGCCGAAGGGCTCGAGACGATCGAACAGGTCCACGCGGTGCGCGATGCCGGGTGTACGCTCGGCCAGGGCTATTATTTCAGCCGCGCCGTGCCCGACTACCTTGCCGCCACCCTGCTCGCCCAGGAACGCGACAAGGATTCGCCGGTGCGCAAGGCGGGCTAGGCCCGCCGCTCTCTCCCCTTCAGGGGAGAGATACGAAGGCTTGGCCGGGAACCGGCCTAGCCGGAGTAGAGAGGGGAAATGCTCCGGACACCCCCTCTCCCAACCCTCTCCCCTGACGGGGAGAGGGCATTAACGCATCAATCTGGTCACATCTTCCATCATTTATCGCTATTGCGAACTGTTAGCAAAGATTGTCGGCGATTTTGCCCTTTTCGCGGTTGCAATAGGCGAAAACGGGGCATAGGGGCGAAATCGAGCCGGACGTTTTCCTGTCAACGAGGGCAGGAATTGCGCCAACGGCAGTTCCCCAGTCCAGATAACCAGCCAAGGATCGTCAACTTATCATGGCCAAGAATCCCGGGCGCAAGAAAATTGCCCTTATCGGCGCCGGCATGATCGGCGGCACCCTTGCCCACCTCGCCGCCAAGAAGGAACTCGGCGACATCGTTTTGTTCGACATTGCCGAGGGCGTGCCCCAGGGCAAGGCGCTCGACCTCGCGCAATGCGGCCCGATCGAAGGTTTCGATGCCGCGATCAAGGGCACTAACGACTATGCCGATATCGACGGCGCGGATGTCGTGATCGTCACCGCCGGTGTCCCGCGCAAGCCGGGCATGAGCCGCGACGATTTGCTCGGCATCAATCTCGGCGTGATGAAATCGGTCGGCGCGGGGATCAAGGCGCACGCGCCTGGCGCCTTTGTGATCTGCATCACCAACCCCTTGGACGCAATGGTGTGGGCGCTGCGCGAATTCTCCGGCCTCCCCCATGACATGGTGGTCGGGATGGCGGGCGTGCTCGACAGCGCGCGCTTCGCGACCTTCCTCGCCTGGGAATTCGGCGTGTCGGTGCGCGACGTCAACGCCTTCGTGCTCGGCGGGCATGGCGACACCATGGTCCCGGTGCTGAGCTATTCGACGATCAGCGGCATCCC